>JAZSEX010000021.1:0-4197 GCA_045531935.1 Acutalibacteraceae bacterium
ATTGACTTCAGCACAGCTGAAAAATACGGCGGCGTATGCAACCTTCGTCTTGACGATACAAACCCCTCAAAAGAGGATGTTGAATACGTAGACGCAATCAAAGAAGACATCGAGTGGCTCGGCTTCAAGTGGAACGAGTGCTACTATGCCTCCAGCTATTTTGATTTCATCTACGAATGTGCAATAAAGCTCATCAAGGACGGCAAGGCATACGTCTGTGACCTTAGTGCAGACGAAATCAGAGAATACCGCGGCACACTTACCGAGCCGGGCAAAAACAGCCCCTACCGTGACCGCTCTATAGAAGAAAACCTTGACCTTTTCGCACGTATGACAAACGGTGAATTTGCAAACGGTGAGCGTGTGCTCAGAGCAAAGATTGATATGGCATCCCCCAACATCAATATGCGTGACCCTGTTATCTACCGTATTGCTCACGTCAGCCATCATCAGACAGGTGACAAGTGGTGCGTATACCCGATGTATGACTTTGCCCATCCTCTCTCTGATGCAAAAGAGAAGGTAACATATTCACTCTGCTCACTTGAGTTTGAAAATCACAGACCTCTTTATAACTGGTTCCTTGAGCAGATCGGCTTTGAAGAGCCTCCCAGACAGATTGAGTTTGCACGTCTTAACGTAAACTACTGCCAGACAAGCAAGCGTAAGTGCCTTGAGCTTGTTGAAAAAGGCATTGTCAGCGGTTGGGATGACCCGAGAATGGTAACTCTTTGCGGTATGCGCCGCAGAGGCTACCCTGCAACTGCTGTCCGTGAGTTCATCAACAGAGTCGGTGTTTCCAAGGCATACAGCGTTGTTGACTACGGCCTGCTTGAGGCTTGTGTACGTGACGACCTCAACGCAAACGCACCCCGTGCGATGGCTGTACTCGATCCGCTCAAGGTTGTTATCGATAACTATCCCGAAGGTCAGACAGAAACTATTGAAGTTGACGTTCATCCCGACAAGCCTGAGCTTGGCAAGCGTGAAGTTACATTCTCACGCAACATCTACGTTGAGCGTGACGACTTTATGATTGAGCCCGTCAAGAAGTATTTCCGTCTCTTCCCCGGTAATGAGGTAAGACTCAAGGGTGCATACTTTGCAACCTGCACAGGCTACGAGACAGACGATAACGGCAACGTAACCTGCCTGCACTGTACTTATGACCCTGAAAGCAAGGGCGGCAACTCACCTGACGGCAGAAAAGTCAAGGGCACACTCCACTGGGTAAGCGCTGACGACTGCATCGATGCAGAAGTACGCCTTTATGACAGACTTTACAACGTTGAAACACCCGAGAGCGACGCTGACCTCAACCCCGATTCACTTAAAGTCCTTACAGGCTGTAAGATTGAGGGCGGTCTCAAAGACCTCAAGGCAGGCGACACGTTCCAGTTTATGCGCCAGGGTTACTACTGCGTAGATAAAGATTCAACAGAAGACAACCTTATCTTCAACCGTACAGTTGCCCTCAACTCATCCTGGAAATAAGAGAAAGCAGGTACAGATAAATGAAAATAGTTTACAGAGTTATTGCTGCCATCGCAGCACTTCTCACCATCCCTGCACTCTGGTTTCTGAAGCTTGTTCATATCGGCATTGAGCTCGGTTTTATGGAAGCTCTTTTTGACGATTCATTCTCTATAGACCAGATTTACGATTTCTTCAAGGACAAAAACGTTGACCTGAGCGGTAAATTCGAGCTTTCCGAAAGAATGGCTGAGGTTCTCGCTCCGTTAAAGACACCCGCAATAGTGACACTTGTGTTCCTTGCACTTATGCTTATAGCAGTACTTGCAGTATTTTTCTGCTCGGCGATTACAAACGCACGCAAGGTTAACCTCGGTCTCAGCCTTTTCGGTGCAGCAAGCACAATAGGTCTTATGGCATCATTTAACCATATGACTTCACGTATTGCCGACGGCACAGTAGGTCTTGAAAAAATCATCAACGTTGCACTTACAGATTCAGAATCCGTAATAGCAAAGATTGCCGGTCTTTTCGGTGCAGGCGGTCTTGTCAATGCCATCGGTGAACTCAAAGTATTACAGCTTACCGATGCAACTACTGCAGTGCTCTTCATCTTCATATTCATTGCACTGTGGACTGCTGCATTTATATTTATCGATATGGATGAATACAAAGCACCCAAAGCAAAAAAGCAGCACAAAAAGAAACATAATTAAGAGGTGAACTCTTTGTCAGTACCCAAGGAAAATATACGAAACTTTTCTATTATTGCTCATATCGACCACGGTAAGTCAACTCTTGCTGACAGACTGCTTGAAATTACAGAGTCTGTTGCAAAGCGTGATATGACTGCACAGCTTCTTGATAATATGGATCTTGAGCGTGAACGCGGAATCACAATCAAGGCTCATGCCGTAAAGCTCAACTATACGGCAAAAGACGGTCAGGAATATGAGCTCAACCTTATCGACACCCCCGGTCACGTCGACTTCAACTATGAGGTTTCACGTTCACTTGCAGCGTGTGACGGTGCGGTGCTTATTGTTGACGCATCACAGGGTATCGAGGCACAGACACTTGCCAACACGTACCTTGCTCTTGACCATAACCTTGAGCTTGTACCGGTAATAAATAAAATCGACCTGCCTGCCGCTGACCCTGAGCGTGTTGCGGCAGAGGTTGAGGATATAATCGGTCTCGATTGCTCCAACGCACCCCGTGTTTCCGCCAAGACAGGTGAAAACGTCGAGCAGGTGCTCGAGCGTATCGTACAGGATATTCCTGCACCTACAGCAGACGAAAACCTGCCGCTTCGTGCACTTATCTTCGATTCTATTTACGACAGTTACCGTGGCGTTATTGTCTACGTGCGTGTAATGGACGGTAAAATCAAAGCAGGTGACACAATGCGTATGATGGCAACGGGTGCACAGTTTACCGTTGTCGAGGTAGGCTATATGCGTGCAACCTCACTTGAGCCGACAGACGAGCTTACAGCAGGTGAAGTAGGTTACATCACCGCATCTATCAAGACAGTCAGTGATGCACGTGTAGGTGACACCGTTACAACAGCAGAAAATCCCGCTTCCGAGCCTCTGCCCGGTTACCGCAAGGTAAACCCGATGGTTTTCTGCGGCGTTTACCCTGCTGACGGTGCGGATTACGAGTCACTGCGTGACGCACTTCAGAAATTACAGCTCAACGATGCCGCTCTCTCATACGAGCCCGAAACATCCGGCGCTCTCGGCTTCGGCTTTCGTTGCGGCTTCCTCGGTCTGCTTCATCTTGAGATTATTCAGGAGCGTCTTGAGCGTGAATATAACCTCGACCTTGTTACTACAATTCCGAGCGTTGTTTATAAAATTCACACTTCCGACGGCTCAATACTTGAAATTGATAACCCGACGAATTATCCCGACCCCGCAATCATTACCGACTGTGAGGAGCCGATGACCAACGCTCATATCTACGCACCAAACGACTACGTCGGTGCAATTATGGAGCTTTGTCAGGACAGACGAGGCACGTTCAAGGATATGACCTACATTTCAAGTGACCGTGTCGATATACACTACGAGCTTCCGCTCAACGAAATTATCTACGATTTCTTTGACACACTCAAATCCCGTACCAGAGGCTACGCTTCGTTTGACTACGAGCTGGCTCAGTATCAGCCCTCAAAGCTTGTCAAGCTCGACGTACTTCTCAACGGTGACGTAATTGACGCCCTGTCATTCATCATCCATTCTGACAAGGCTTACGGCAGAGCAAGAAAAATTGCAGAAAAGCTCAAGGACAATATTCCGCGTCAGATGTTTGAAATCCCGATTCAGATTGCAATCGGCGGCAAGGTTATCGCACGTGAAACCGTCAAGGCAATGAGAAAAGACGTTCTTGCCAAGTGTTACGGCGGTGACATCACACGAAAGAAAAAGCTGCTTGAAAAGCAGAAGGAAGGTAAAAAGCGTATGCGCCAGTTCGGTACTGTTGAAGTGCCGCAGGAGGCGTTTATGGCTGTACTCAAGCTCGATGATGACAACTGAGTTACCGGGTCTGTATATTCACGTACCCTTTTGCTCGTCAAAGTGTCCTTACTGCGACTTTTATTCGCTTGTGGCATCTGATAAGCTTAAGGACAGATATACCGACGCATTAATTAAAAACATTATATTATATAATAATCAGGTGGGCGGTGCTTTTTCGACCGTATATTTCGGCGGAGGT
>JAZSEX010000049.1:0-17506 GCA_045531935.1 Acutalibacteraceae bacterium
ACAATGATTACTATAGCTGTTCCTATGGTAATCAGTGCTCTTATTACTAACGTTACTAACCTTATTGATAATTTTACAATCAGAACAAGGCTTGCATATGCTGTATCGGAAAATCTTGACTATTTCAAAACTGCATTTGCCGCTTCTCTTCAGGGCTCGGGTACTCTTGATAAAGATATAGGTACTTATCTTTATGGCTGTTACTTCTCTGCACTTGATTTTAAGAATCTTATAACATCAATAACAATGTCACTCGGCGTAAGTGCAATTCCTGCTCTTGCAGCGGCGATTGCACTGAGAAACAAGAAGGAAGTAAGCTCAACAATTAATTCGGTTATACGAATCTGTATGCTTGTTGCTGCACCTGCCGGTCTTGGTATTGCTGCACTTGCAAAACCGATTATGACATTGCTCTATGGCGGTACAGCTGCGGAAAATCTTATCCCTATTTCTTCTCCGATTGTTGCGATTTACGGTGCGGCAACCTTTGTTATGGCGCTGTCTACTCCGCTTACAAATGTGCTTCAGGCAATGGGTAGGGCTGATATACCTGCGAAAACCGTTGCTATAGGTGCTGTAATAAAAGTTGTTTGTAATTTTATATTTGTTGGAATACCTGAACTTAACATTTACGGTGCTACAATTGGTACAATTATCTGCTATACATTTATAATTTTTGCAAATATTTATTTTACAATGAAGGTATCAAAGTGTAAAATTAACTTTGTATCTACTATAGTCAAACCGATGGTTTGCGCAATGGTTTGTGCACTTTCAGCATTTGCAGTTCATTCCATTTTCTCAAATATTCTTAAATTTGGTGAAGCATCAAGTAAATTAAACGGATACAACTTTTCTACATTAGTAGCTGTCGCTGTAGCTGTTGTTGTTTACGCTGTTTGCCTGCTGATTGTAAAAGGAATAGCTTACGATGACCTTATAATGCTTCCTAAAGGCAAAAAAATTGCAAAAGCACTTGCAAAATATGGCTTAATAGGTTAAAATAACAAATTGTGAGTCAATATGGCTCAGATGGAGTGATTTAAAGTGGTTTCAGGCTTCAATTTTAAAAGTAATTACGGTTTTGATGACCTTGTTTATATTGTTGCGATACTTCGCGGTGAAGGTGGTTGCCCGTGGGATGCGGTTCAGACCCATCTGACGATTAAAAAAGACCTTATAGAAGAAACCTATGAAGTTATTGAAGCAATTAACAAAGATGACAAAACATTGCTTTGCGAAGAGCTTGGCGACCTTATGCTTCAGGCTGTATTCCATGCACAGATTGAAACTGAGCAGTCTTGCTTCGGTATTGATGAAGTATGTGACGGAATATGCAAAAAGCTTATTGAACGTCATCCGCACGTATTTGGTGAAGTAAACGTCAACGGTGTTGACGACGTGCTGACGAATTGGGACGATATTAAGCGTCAAACCAAGAATCAGAAAACAACTACTCAGGCAATGCAGGCTGTTCCGAGAGAGTTACCTGCACTTATGCGTAGCACAAAAATACAGAAAAAAGCCGCAAAAGCGGGTTTTGACTGGGATAACATATCCGGTGCACTTGATAAGCTTGAGGAAGAAATTGCAGAGCTCAGACAAGCTATAAAAGATGATGACGATGCTGCTTCGTTTGAGGAACTCGGCGACGTTTTGTTTTCTGCAGTAAATGTCTCCCGATTTATTGACGTTGATGCTGAAGAGGCACTCACTGCATCAACCGATAAGTTCTTTAACCGTTTTTCAATTGTTGAACAGCTTGCTCAGAAACGCAGCATCGATATGAAAAACACCTCACTTGAAGAGCTGGACAAGCTCTGGGATGAGGCTAAACACAGTTAATAATACTAAGGTATTATAAATTTTCAGGAGGTATATTAAAATGAACAAAAATGAACTCATCAGCGCAGTTGCTGAAAAATCTGGTCTTTCCAAGAAGGATAGCGAAAAGGCACTCAACGCAGCTCTCGAAACAATCACAGCTACAGTTGCTGCAGGCGATAAGGTTCAGCTTATCGGCTTCGGTACATTCGAGCTTCGTGAGCGTGCAGAGAAGCAGGCTCGTAACCCCAGAACAGGTGAGAAGATGACTGTTCCCGCATGTAAGGCTCCCGCTTTCAAGGCTGGCCAGGCTTTCAAAGACGCTACAAAATAATTATGGCTAAAACGGAGCTGCCTTTTCCGGGCAGCTCTTTTTAATTAAATGAAGGTGTTATTATGAGATTAGATAAGTATCTTAAAGTTTCAAGAATTATCAAAAGAAGAACAGTAGCCAATGAGGTTTGCGACGCAAAACATGTAACTGTTAACGGTAAAATCGCACGTGCGTCACTTGAAGTTAAAGTTGGTGACATTATTGAAATTCAGATGGGATCAAATCTTACTAAATATGAAGTTCTTTCTATAAGTGAGCACGCAACAAAAGAGAATGCGGCGTTAATGTTTCGTCAGCTAAAATAATTCATATTTTTATCCCTGTATTCATATTTATTATAAAAATGAAAAGGGGATTATATTATGGATGATAAAAAAGAACAATTATCTCTTCCGCATAATCTTGTATTGGAAAATCGTAAATTCCTGACTGTTTCTTCCGTAAGTGAAGTCGAAAGTTTTGATGAACAAAATATTGTTGCATTCACTTCTTTAGGTGAACTAACGATTAACGGCAATGGACTTCATATTAACAGATTCAGTACTGATGAAGGAGAACTTGCTGTTGAAGGGAATATTAACTCAATAAGTTATTCGGATAACGTTCAGGCTTCAGGAGGCTTTTTCAGCCGCATTTTCCGTTGATATGTATTCAAGTGATATATTTCAACTGAATATATTGTTGTATTCAGTTGGCTTCGGATTTTTATCGGCATTATTTTATGATGTTTTTAAAACTGTTCAAATTTGTTTTTTAAATTCAAATAAGGGCTTGTTTTTTAAAGACTTATTGTACGTTTTATTTCTTTCATATTCTTTTTTTATATTCGTATTAGCGGTAAATAACGGCAAGATAAGAATATATCTTATTGTTGGAATAATACTTGGCTTTATTTGCTGGTTTATGTCATTGAGTTCACTTTTTATTGATTTTTTAAAAAAATTAATAAAAAGTTTTAAATCAATATTTTTCTTTCTTTCATATGCAATTACTTTTCCCTTACGGATGTTTAATTCGATAACGACAGAAAAAATAATAAAAAAGCTTATAAATTCGCAAATTTTTTTCAGAAAAGCAAAAAATAAATTTAAAATACACTTGAAAAAGAGATAACTTGTGTTATATAATTATATGACAATATATTAACAGCAGGTGCATTTATGAATAAGAAAAACGGAAAAAAAGTCAGTATCATCGTTATTCTTGCCATAGTTGCATTAGTTGGTTATCTGATTATCGACTCGATAAAATTAGGTATGGATAACAATGATTTAAGCGATAAGTATAATAATTTGTCTGAAGCTGAATCGATTCAGGATGAAATGAATTCAGAAATCGAGAATATTCTCCTTGATGAAAATGAGTCAAAATATCTTGAAGAATTAGCAAGAGATGAACACGATTATATTTATTCTGATGAAAGAGTATATGCCGACTCGGCTAACTAATAAAAAAATAAGGGAGAAACAGCAATCTTATGCAGTTTGAAATCGGCTCAATTATTGAAGGCAAAGTAAGCGGTCTTACAAATTTCGGAGCATTTATATCTTTACCGGGCGGTGCTACCGGTATGGTACATATCTCTGAAGTATCCAACACATATGTTAAAGATATCCACGAACATCTTAAAGATGGTCAGGATGTCAAGGTTAAGGTTTTATCAATAACTCCTGAAGGTAAAATCAGCCTTTCTATTAAACAGACCGAGGCTCAGCCTGCTGCTACTGCTGCACCTCCCCAGCGTCCTCGCAGACCTCAGTCTAGACCTAATGTCTGGCAGGGCCAGCCTCAGAATTCTTCTAATGAACCTGCTTCTTTTGAGGATATGATGGCAAAGTTCAAGCAGGTGAGTGATGATAAGTTTTCCGATCTTCGTCGCTCAAATGACTCAAGATACAGCCAGACTTCAAGACGTGGCAACAGAAAATAAAATTTATTTATGCACCGTAAAGTATTGCTTTGCGGTGCATTTGTATTAAGGATGGTAGCAGTTTATGAGAGAAATAAATGTAAGTTCTATAACAAATACTGTAGCTGAACTTTGTGTTGAAGCAAATAAAAAATTACCTAGTGACCTGGAAAAACTTATTTCAGATTGTATTTCTACTGAGAAAACTGAGCCTGCTCATAGCGTTATGTGCGATCTTAAATCTAATATTGATGCAGCTGCTGAGCTTGATATACCTATTTGTCAGGATTGCGGAATGGCAGTTGTATTTATAGAAGTAGGTCAGGAAGTGCATCTTGTAGGTGGTGATCTGACTGAAGCTGTAAACGAGGGTGTACGTCGGGGATATAAATCCGGTTATCTCAGATGCTCTGTTGTTTCCGATCCCTTATTAAGAGTGAACACTGGTGATAATACACCTGCTGTACTGCATACAAGTATCGTTGCAGGTGACCAAATAAAAATCACCGTTGCTCCAAAAGGCTTTGGCAGTGAAAATATGAGTTGTATTAAAATGTTTACTCCAGCTGCAACCAGAGAGGATATCATTGAATTTGTACTTGATTCAATTGTCAAAGCAGGTGGTAATCCTTGCCCTCCGATAGTTCTCGGAATCGGAATTGGTGGAGATTTTGAACAGTGTGCTTACCTTGCTAAAAAAGCACTTTGTCGTAATGTCGATACAAAAAACAGCTCTGAATATTACGCACAGATGGAAGAAGAAATTTTACGTCTTGCCAACTGTCTTAATATTGGTCCTCAGGGTTTTGGAGGTAAAACCACTGCACTTGCCGTAAATATAGAAACTGCCCCAACGCATATCGCCGGTCTGCCGGTGGCTGTAAATTTTGGTTGTCATGTAACTCGACATATGTCAAAAAGCATCTGATTATATATATTAAATAAAATCCTCGAAAACTATTTACAAAATATGTGCAATATGCTATGATTTAAATACAGCAAGAGATGATTTCTTGTTGATTAGCGTAAAAAGGGGATGTAAATATGAAAATCACAACTATCGGTCGCAAATGCACAATAAGAGATTCTTTTAAAGACCACGCTGAAAAAAAGCTCAAAAAAATCGATCGCTTCTTTGGCGATTCAACTGAAGCTAAGATTACAGCTACTGTTGAAAAGAATTGTCAGATTGTTGAGATTACGGTTTTGAATAACGGCATGGTTTTCCGTTCTCAGGAACGTGCTGAGAATATGAACGATGCTCTTGATCTTTGTGTTGATTCGCTCATCCGCCAGATTCGCAAAAATAAAACCAGGCTTGAAAAGAAAATGCGTGAAGCTTCTTTTGATGATTTTATTGAGTATGATTCGATTGAAGAAGATAAATTTGAAATTATACGCACAAAATCAATCGATCTTCGCCCCGAAACCGTTGATGAAGCAATTCTGAAAATGAACCTTGTCGGTCATAAATTTTATATGTTCCTCAATGCCGAAAACGGTAAGGTTTGTGTTGTTTATGTAAGAAACGATGGCGGATACGGTTTGCTTGAGCCTGAATTGGATTAATATTTTTGTTGACTAATTTAATATTTTAATTATAATAGAAGGAGTGGAGTAATCTGCTCCTTCTTATTTTATTATTGAAAGGTTATATTGGCTGATGACAATTAATTTTTGTATACCTTGTCTGCTTGGTATGGAGGGTTTTATAGCTGATGAACTTCGTGCACTTGAAGCAGAGAATGTATGTGCTGAAAACGGTAGAGTTCTTTTTTCGGGTGATGAAAATATTCTCGCACGTGTAAATATCTGCTCCAGGTTTGCTGAGCGTGTTCAGATTGTTGTCGGCTCTTTTGTTGCAAAAACCTTTGAAGAATTATTCCAGGGTACAAAGTCGCTTGAATGGGAGAAATGGATTGGAAGCAGAGATTCATTTCCTGTTAAGGGATATTCTATAAACTCAACACTTTTCAGTGTTCGTGACTGTCAGGCAATAATTAAAAAAGCTGTTGTTGAACGACTTAAAGATAAATATAATATTCAATGGTTTGATGAGACCGGACCTGTTCATCAGATTCAGTTTTCGTTTAATAAGGACGTAGTAACACTTCTTCTTGATACATCGGGTTCGGGTTTACATAAGAGGGGATACAGACCTCAATCAAATGCTGCACCGATAAAAGAGACTCTTGCAGCTGCTCTTTGCAATGCATCGAGGCTTCGCAGTTATCATACTCTTTATGATCCTATGTGTGGCTCGGGTACGATTCTTGTTGAAGGTGCTTTAATGGCTATGAATATTGCACCCGGTCTCAATCGTAATTTCTCGTGTGACCGATGGGATCAGCTTGACCGTTCTATATGGAAAACCGAGAAAGAGCGTGCACGTGACCTTGAAAAAAGAGACTGTGATTTTATGGCTATTGGTTCTGATATTTCGCCTGAGGCAGTAGAACTGGCTATGATTAACGCAAAACAAGCAGGTGTAGCAGACAAAATTAAGGTCAGCGTTGCAGATATACGCAAATTTAAAGGTGAAACAGAAAAAGGTACTTTAATATGTAATCCTCCTTACGGTGAAAGATTACTTGACATTGAGGAGGCTTCGAGGTTATACTCTGTAATGGGCAAAGTGTTTGAAAGAAAACACGGATGGTCCTACACGGTAATCAGCCCTTCCGAAACTTTTGAACAGGATTTTGGCAGACGTGCCGATAAACGACGCAAACTATATAACGGTATGATTAAATGTCAGGTATATATGTACTTTAAATAATTGAAAAGAGATGAGAATAAATGAAACACGTATTTATTGTTAATCCTTGCGCTGGTAAAGGAAAGAACAGAGGACTTGCATACATAGGCCCGATGATTGAGAAGTTCTTTGCCGGCTTTGATGAACCTTACGAAATTCACGAAACAACTGCTGCTTACGAAGGTATTGAATTTGTAAAGAATTATCCGATAGGCGAGGATACTGTAAGATTTTATGCTTGCGGTGGTGACGGCACTTTATTTGAGGTTGTAAACGGTGCTTACGGTAAGCCTAATACTCAGGTTGCTGTTATTCCTCTTGGTTCCGGTAATGACTTTATCCGTCTTTTCGGTACAAAAGAACAGCTTATTGATATCGAAGCACAGGTTAAAGGAACTCCTATTCAGCTTGACGTAATAAAGTGTCTTGGTAAGATTGCAATAAATCAGTGCTCAATGGGCCTTGATGCTGAAGTGTGTGCAGGCCAGGCTAAGTTTAAAAAGATTCCGTTTATGGGCGGTGAGGCTGCATATACTGCCTCTCTTCTTTATTCATTTATCGGCAAAATGAAGAGCACTTTTACCGTTCAGTTTGATGATAAAGAGCCTTTTACAGCACCGACTCTTTTCTGCTACTGCGGTAATTCCCGTTGGTACGGTGGCGGATATATGGCAGCTCCGCATGCAATGCCTGATGACGGTCTGCTTGATTTTGTCCATGTAAAGAAGAATATGCCCAGAGTCAAACTCTTAGGTCTCATCAATAAATATAAACGCGGCGAACACCTTGATTGGGATATAACAACTTTTGAGCGTGGTAAAAAACTTACAATTCACAGTGAGAAACCCGCTGCAGTCAATATCGACGGTGAATGTGAGTATGTTACTGACTGCACATTTGAAATAGTAGAAAAGGGTATCACATTTGTTGTACCTACATCTTCGTGGTATTTTGATAAGGTTGATGCAGGTATAATTTGCGATCATAAACCAATGAAATAACCGTTTACAAGAGCGATAGACTTTATCGCTCTTATTTTTTTACTTTTAAATAATTTGTTATTATTACAGCAACTGATATCATAAAAAACGATGATCTGAGAAGGGTTAACAATTCGATACTAAACAATCTTAAATCATAATAATAACCGCTTAAATCAGCAAAAATAAAACAAATATATGAAGTTAGCATAAGTGAAACAGAAACTGCAATTAAAAAATGCAAAAAAATCCGTGAAATATCAGTTAAACTATGATATAATTTCAATATAATCTTCAATATCATCACCATATACAATAATAAATCATAATTTATTCTCATTCAAACACAAATATATGGCAATAGGGGAATGGTATTTTAATGTTTACAGGTATGTCAAGCTCATGTTTTTACCCTGAAGAAACTGAAAAGTCTTTAATAAAATGCGGTGAACTCGGATTTACAAACGTTGAAATATTTATAAATACATATTCAGAGCTTATTGAACCGATGCGTAATGAATTTAAAAGAATTAAGGAGCATTACGGTTTGAATATTTGTTCAATACATCCTTTTACTTCATTTGCTGAATCGACAGTTCTTTTTGGAACATACCCGAGAAGGGTAGATGACGGAATGGAATTTTATAAGCATTATTTTGAGTTTGCTGCTTTTTTAGATGCAAAATTCATTATTCTTCACGGAGCAAAAATAGGTCCGTATGCTGATAATGAGGAATATTTTGAGCGATATGCAAGACTATACAGAATAGGTAAAGAATTCGGAGTTAAAGTTTCCCAGGAAAACGTTGTTCATTATCGTTCTCAGAGTCATAAATTTATTAAAAATATGTCAGATTATCTTGGTGAAGATTTCTCAATGACTCTTGATTTAAAACAATGCCGAAGAGCAGGGGAGTCACCTTTCAATTTTATTGAAGCTGCAGATGGTAAAATTGATCACGTGCATTTAAGTGATTCCGATGAGAATTCTGATTGTTTACCGCCTTTTGAAGGTGATAATGATTTTAAAAAAGTAGTTGAATCATTGAAGGAAAAAGGTTATAAAGGCAAATATATTATTGAACTTTACAGAAATAACTTTGAAAAACCGCAACAAATTGTAGATGCAGCTGTTAAATTTGACAAAATATTGCTCTGATATGCTTGCAAAAGAATTTTAATGTGTTATAATCAAATTATCAAATATAGGAAGTGATTATCAATGAAGTGTCCTTTTTGCGGTTTTGAAGAAAGTAAAGTTATAGATTCTAGACCTACCGATGAAGGTGAGCGTATCCGTCGTCGCCGAGAATGCATCAAATGTGCAAAGCGCTTTACGACATATGAAATAATTGAAAGCGTTCCGATAATAGTTGTTAAAAAGGATAAATCGAGAGAGCCGTTTGACAGACAGAAACTCTTTAATGGCTTGCTTCGTGCATGTGAGAAGCGTCCGGTTTCGCTTTCACAGATTGATACTGTTGTAAATGATATTGAGCTTACAATCCAGAATTCACTTGACCGAGAGGTTACTTCAGTTTATATCGGTGAACTTGCAATGGATAAGCTTAAAGGACTTGATGAAGTTGCATACGTTCGTTTTGCTTCGGTTTACCGTCAGTTCAAAGATATAAATACATTTATGAATGAACTTTCAAAGCTTCTTAGTGAGAAATAATATTATTCAGACCGCCATTCCAGGCGGTCTTTTTTTATATAGCAGGGCACTTGACAATAGATAAATAGTGTGTTAAACTAAAATTACCACTTGCACAAAATAAATGTTTTGTGCAAGTGAGGGGATAAATAACAGGTAATTTTGATGTTTTCTATTAAAATTTCTTTTTTGATTAGTTAGATTAATATTAATTTGTTTTTTTCATTGTTTATCATTTCTTTATATTATTTAACATCTGAGGTGTAATATTATGCGTAAACAAGATATTTATTCTTTACCGGAGATTGTTCAGAGTTTTGTAAATTATCAGTTAACTGTAAAAAATAAATCTGAACTTACTGTTCTTGAATATGCATCTGATTTACGAACTTTTTTCAGATTTATTAAAATCAAAAATAATTATGTAAAACCGGATACTCCGTTAAAAAATATTGAAATTCAGGATATTAACGAAGATTTTATTAAATCAATAAGAATTACTGATATTTACGCTTTTCTTGCATATTGTCAGATGAATTTAAATAACAATGCAAAAACACGTTCAAGAAAAGTATCTGCCGTACGAATGTTCTTTAAATTTCTTTCGAGTCAAGGAATTATAGAAGAAAATCCTGCAAAAGATCTTGATTCACCTAATGTGAATAAATCTCTCCCTAAATATCTTACTCTTGAACAAAGTCAGGATTTACTTGATTCTGTAGACGGACAGTTTTTTGAAAGAGATTATTGTATTTTAACTTTTTTCCTTAACTGCGGTATGCGTTTATCGGAACTTGTTGGACTGAATTTAAATAGTATCAGACCTGATTACAGCGTAAGAATTATTGGTAAAGGAAATAAAGAACGCATTATTTATCTTAACGATGCCTGTATTCATGCTTTGAACCGTTATCTGCAAGTCAGACCCAGAGATGGTTTAAAGGACAGAAATGCATTATTTATAAGTCGTCAGAAAAACCGTATCAGTCGCAGAAATGTACAGTTTATTGTTAAAAAATATCTTGAAAGTGCAGGAATTACTGAAGAAGGTTATTCAGTACATAAACTTCGTCATACAGCAGCGACTTTGATGTATCAGCATGGTAATGTAGATGTTATGTTACTTAAAGAAATACTTGGCCATGAGAATTTGTCAACTACGCAGATTTATACTCACGTTGCAAATGATCAGATTAAACAAGCTGTTGCCGCAAACCCACTTGCAGGAAAAAAATCAAAAAGAAAAGTTTCAGATAAGGATTAATTTATTCAATAATAATTTTATAATAAATAACTGAATTAATGTCATAATACTTACTGTTACGACTGCAATTATCTGTTTAATAAAAAATGATTTGACCTCTCCCCTGCTACCTGTTTTGTTAATTAATATTACTTCAGAAATAATTTTTGATAAATCAATCGATTCATTAGATGAATTAATGTTAATTATCATTGTAATTACAGCAAACGGAATAATTGACAACAGAGATAGAAATACACCGTTTAATCTGTAATTATTAAATGCCCATGCGTTAATGATGCCTGTGAAAATACCTGATAAACAAGGGCAAAGTATACTTATCGGTGAGCCAAATGCAAAGAACCCGTATTTAATTGTAATAATCACCGGAATAACATTAATTGAGAACAAAATTAAATACGATATAGTAAATTTTTGTTGCGTCAAAATTTCTATATAATACGAAAAATAATTTGTTATTATTTCAGGTTCAGTTACATATATTCTTGTTCCGCACCATAAACCAAATACAGATAAAACCGTCAGAATCAATTTCCGACGGTTTTTTATTATTATTTCAATAAAATCTGATACAAAAATCTTAATATCTTTCAAATTCACTGTCATCGTTTTTTTCATTTGTTATCCCCTTTTTATCATCTTATGTTTTTTCTTTTAATATTTACTGCAAAAACTCCACCCGACATGCCTGAAAATACTGATATTATTACGGGAATTATTACAAATATATCAAAACCTTTGTTTGCAATAATTATACTTATCGATAATACGATTACTGTGAATAATGTCGATAATGCACCTGTTACCAGACCGTTTTTTCTGTATTTTCGTGTGCTTACATAACCGGAAATAAATCCGCTTAAAACGATACAGAACATCATTAACGGTAAGTAAAACTTTTCTGAAATAACGGTTTTATAAAGAATAAATGAAATTAATAATATTGTTGATATCAGAATTAAACTTCCGGTTAATGCACCTTTAAGTAATTGAAGAAATTGATTATTATTATTTATTTGCATAAAGAAACCCCCATATCTCCTTGATAGAAGATATGAGGGTAATTTGTTTTTTATAACCAATTAGAGGATTATTCTTCTTCGTTCTTGGATTTCTTTTTCTTCTTTGCGTGCTTTTTGCCTTCTTCTTCGATTTTTGCGTTTCTCTCAGCTTCCTGAGCTGCCTTAGCTGCTGCACGCTCTGCCTCAGCCTTTTCAGTAGCAGTGTTATTGGTCTGGATAGCCCAACGCATAATCTTCATCTTGTTACGGTCTGCACCTGTTTCGATGACGATTGAGTCGTCTTTGATAGTAACAACACGACCAACAATACCGCCGATTGTTGTGATTTCATCACCAATCTGCAGGCTGTCGCGCATCTGCTGCTCTTCCTTCTGTTTTTTCTTCTGGGGACGGATTGTGAAGAAATACATTGCACCAAAGAGTACAGCCATCATAACGATCATTGTAATGGGGCTGCCACCTGCTGCGCCGCCTTCAGCACCGGCAGTGGGCATCATTAAAAACATAGGGTTCATTAAAATATACCTCCGATTTGTCAATTATTGCAATTATAGTTGATTTATATCCTTGTGTCAAGCAAATCAACGTATTTGTCGTGAAATTCTTTAAATGTTCCATTGTCAAGGTTTTCACGAATTCGCTCCATAAGCGTATTATAAAAATGAAGGTTGTGCATAACACAAAGACGCATTGCAAGCATCTCTTTAGCTTTAAACAGATGGTGGATATATGCACGGGAATGATTACGGCACGTAGGACAGTCACACTCAGGATCAAGAGGTTCAGTATCTTTTGCGTATTTGGCATTGTTTAGATTACGGATACCTGCCCATGTATTAATATGTCCGTGTCTGGCATTTCTGCTGGGCATTACGCAATCGAAAAGGTCAACTCCCCTGCTGACTGCCTCAAGAATATTTCCTGGTGTACCTACACCCATAAGATATCGGATTTTGTGCTCCGGCATATAAGGCTCTACGGCTGAAATAATACGGTACATATCCTCTTTGGGCTCGCCTACAGCAAGTCCGCCGATTGCGTAACCGTCAAGATCAAGCTCAGCAATACGGCACATATGCTCAACACGAAGTCTGTCGTAAGTACAGCCCTGATTAATACCGAATAACATCTGTTTTTTGTTGATTGTATCGTGAAGAGAGTTGAGCCTTTCCATTTCTTCTTTACATCTCATCAGCCAACGTGTTGTTCGTTCGCAAGAAGACTTTGAATAATCGTATTTTGCAGGATTTTCAACGCATTCATCAAAAGCCATTGCGATAGTTGAGCCGAGGTTTGACTGAATCTGCATACTCTCTTCAGGTCCCATAAAAATTTTACGTCCGTCAATATGTGACGCAAAATATACGCCTTCTTCTTTTATTTTTCGCAATGAAGAAAGTGAGAAAACCTGAAAACCGCCGCTATCAGTAAGTATAGGACCTTGCCAGCCGGTAAATTCGTGCAAACCGCCAAGTTCTTTAATAAGCTTATCACCGGGTCGGAGATGAAGATGGTAAGTATTGCAAAGCTGTACCTGACAGTGAATATTCTGCAAATCATAAGCACTTACTGCACCCTTGATGGCACCGCAGGTTGCAACATTCATAAAAGCAGGTGTCTGTACTGTACCGTGGACGGTTATAAATTCACCTCGTCTTGCTTTTCCTTCATTTTTTATCAGTTTGTACATCAGTCAATACCTTTCTTTAAATAAGGTCAATAAACATTGACGAATCACCAAATGAGAAAAATCTGTACTTTTCCTCAACGGCAATTCTGTATGCGTTCATTGTGTTTTCGTAACCTGCAAACGCACTGACAAGCATAATCAGTGTACTTTCAGGCAAATGGAAATTTGTTATAAGAGCATCGATACATTGGAATTTATAACCCGGATAAATGAAAATGCTTGTCCAATCATCATCTTCTATTATTTTGCCGTGTTTTGTTGCAACAGACTCAAGTGTACGGCACGTAGTTGTACCTACTGCAAAAACTCTGCCACCGTTTTCGTGTGTATTGTTAATCAGTTCAGCTGTTTCGGCAGGAAGATGATAATGTTCGGAATGCATAAGGTGGTTTTCGATATTTTCTTCTTTAACGGGACGGAATGTTCCAAGACCGACATGAAGAGTAACTTTGCCGATTTTTATTCCTTTTTGTTTAATTTTATCAAGTAATTCGGGTGTGAAATGAAGCCCTGCAGTAGGTGCGGCAGCTGATCCTAAATTTTCAGAATAAACAGTCTGATAACGTTCCTTATCTTCGAGTTTTTCAGTTATGTAGTGAGGCAGCGGCATTTCACCTATCTGGTCGAGAATGTTGTAAAAATTTCCTTCGTAAATGAATTTTACAAGTCTGTTTCCGCCGTCAAGTACGTCGATTACCTCAGCACTCATAAGACCGTTGAAATCAAATACTGTTCCGGGTTTTGCACGTCTGCCGGGTCCTGTTACACACTCCCAGATATCGTTTTCTTTCTGACTGAGTAAAAGAAATTCAACTATAGCTCCGGTTTCTTTCTTTACGCCAAAAATTCGAGCTGGCAAAACACGTGTATCGTTAATGATAATACAGTCTTTTTCGGTAATGTAATCCAGCACGTCATAGAAATGTTTGTGTTCAATTTTACCGCTTTTTTTGTCTACAACCATCATTCTTGAGCTGTCACGGGGCTCAACTGGTGTCTGTGCAATAAATTCTTGTGGTAAATTATAATAAAAATCTGATTTTTTCATTGCATTTCCTCAAAGTATATGTTATTATTACTTGTATTATATTGCAAAGTGCGGCTTTATGCAAGCAATTTGTAGATTTTTTTCGGAGGTTTACACAAATGAAAAAGTATAAGGTTGGTATTGTAGGCGCAACAGGTATGGTAGGTCAGCGTTTCATAACACTTCTTGAAAACCATCCCTGGTTTGATATTACTGCTCTTGCAGCTAGCTCACGTTCAGCTGGCAAAAAGTATAAGGAAGTTGCAGAGAAGCGTTGGATGATGGATGTCCCCTACTCAGAAAGAGTCGGCGAAATGGTTGTTATGGATGCAACTGCTGATATCGCAAAGATTGCTTCAATGGTTGATTTCGTATTCTGTGCAGTTGATATGAAGAAGGATGAAATCAAAGCACTTGAAGAAGAATATGCAAAGCACGAGTGCCCTGTTGTTTCCAACAACTCCGCACACAGACACACACCTGACGTACCCATGGTAATTCCTGAGCTTAACCCCGAGCACACAACAGTTATCGAATCACAGCGTAAGCGTCTTGGTACAAAGCGCGGTTTTGTTGCTGTTAAGTCAAACTGCTCACTTCAGAGCTATGTTCCCGCTATCTTCCCGCTTAACAAGTTTGGTGTTAAAGACGTTCTTGTTTGCACATATCAGGCTATCTCCGGTGCAGGTAAAAACTTTGAGACATGGCCCGAGATGGTTGATAACGTAATCCCCTTCATCGGCGGTGAAGAAGAAAAGTCTGAAATTGAACCTCTTAAGATTTACGGTAAGGTTGAAGGCGATGAAATCGTTCCTGCAACAAGCCCCGCTTTCACTGCACAGTGTATCCGCGTACCTGTAACAAACGGTCATATGGGTGCTGTATTTGTAAGATTTGAGAATAAGCCCAGCAAGGAAGAAATTATTGAAATCTGGGACAACTTCAAGGGCGTTCCTCAGGACCTTGATCTCCCCAGCGCTCCCAAGAAGTTCCTCAACTACTTTGTTGAAGATAATATGCCTCAGACAAAGCTTCAGCGTGAGCTTGAAGGCGGTATGGCTGTATCAATCGGCAGACTCCGTGAAGATACACAGTATGATTACAAATTTGTATGTCTTTCTCACAACACTCTCAGAGGTGCTGCAGGCGGCGCAGTCCTTCTTGCTGAGCTCCTTTGCGCACAGGGTTATATGGACTGATTCTTTAGGAGGAATCTGATATTATGAAGAACACTATTTTTACAGGTGCCGGTGTTGCAATCGTAACACCTTTCACCGAAGATAACAAAGTTAACTTTGAAGAACTCGGCAGAATAATCGAGGATCAGATTGAAAACGGTACTGATGCTATCGTTATTTGCGGTACTACCGGTGAGGGCTCTACACTTACCCATGAAGAGCACGCAGAAACAATCGACTTTGCAGTAAAGCACACAGCTAAGCGTATTCCCGTTATTGCAGGTACAGGCAGTAATGATACTGATTATGCCGTTAAGCTTTCAAACGAAGCTGAAAAAAGCGGTGTTGACGGTCTTCTTATGGTTACCCCCTACTATAATAAGACTTCACAGGCGGGTCTTATCAAACAGTATGAGTATATCAACGACAGAGTCAGCACACCTATCATACTTTATAACGTTCCTTCAAGAACAGGTATGACAATTAAACCTGAAACCTATTTTGAACTTTCTAAGCTTAAGAATATCGTTGCGACAAAAGAAGCCAGTGGTGATATTTCTGCAGTAGCTCAGATTGCTGCTCTTTGCGGTGATAACCTTGACATTTACTCAGGTAACGATGATCAGGTTACAGCTTTAATGTCACTCGGCGGTAAAGGTGTAATATCTGTTCTTTCAAACGTTGCTCCTAAAATCGCTCACGATATTCCCACTCTCTATCTTAACGGTGATTATGAAGGCAGCAGAAAGCTTCAGCTTGAATGGCTTGACCTTTGTAACGATCTTTTTGTTGACGTAAATCCCATTCCTGTTAAGGAAGCAATGAATATGATCGGTTGGAACGTCGGTAACGTACGTATGCCTCTTGTACCTATGAATGACGCTGCAAGAGCAAAGCTTCGTGCCACTCTTGAAAGACACGGTCTTATTAAATAAGGTTATGTTTATTTCAGCCGGTTCACTTCTGATGAGCCGGCTTTATCTAATCAGAAAGGAAGAAAATTATGCTTAAAATTCTTCTCAGCGGTTGTAACGGTGCTATGGGCAAAGTTATTACAAACTGCGTTGCTGAACGTGATGATTGCTGCATAGTTGCTGGTCTTGACGTAAATACTGCAGAAAACGGTAAATATCCTATTTTTGGTTCTCCGGAAGATATTAATGTTGAAGCGGACGTTATTATTGATTTTTCTCATCCGTCTGCTCTTTCAGGTGTTCTTAAATATGCTCTTTCAACTAAAACTCCTGCTGTAATATCTACAACCGGTTTAAGTGATGAGCAGATTAATTCTCTGCACCTTGCTTCTTCACAGATTCCGATTTTCTTCAGTGCTAATATGTCACTCGGTGTTTCACTTGTTAGTGAGCTTGTAAAAAAAGCCGCAAGTGTACTTGGTGCGAATTTTGATATTGAAATTATTGAAGCACATCATAACAAAAAGATTGATGCTCCAAGCGGTACAGCACTTATGCTTGCTGACAGCGTAAGCAAGGGTCTTGAATACCAACCTGTATATGAATACAACCGTCATGCTAAACGCGAAAGGAGAACTAAGAACGAAATAGGTATTCATGCAGTACGTGGAGGTACTATTGTTGGCGAACACGAAGTTATTTTCGCAGGTAATGATGAGATTATTACTGTATCTCACAGCGCACGTTCTAAATCCGTATTTGCTGTAGGCTCAATTAATGCGGCTGTTTATCTCAGTAAAAAAGAACCCGGTATGTACTCAATGAAAGAACTTGTTGCTGAGTGTTAAATTTATAAATTTTCAGATTAACTCTACATATAAAAGCTCACTTGATGAACAGTAAATCAAGTGAGCTTTAATTTATTAATCAGACAAGTCGGAGGCCAAGC
>JAZSEX010000080.1:0-19323 GCA_045531935.1 Acutalibacteraceae bacterium
TTCCTAAGACCGCTTGGCCTCCGACTTCTCGGTATCTGCGGCAGACCTTTCTGCTGCAGCACATATATCGACGACCTTCAGTCGGTTTCTATCTCTATCAAAATGGCTAAAGAGCAGGGTCTTTCCCTTAACCCGACTAAAATCAGCGGCACCTGCGGCAGACTTATGTGGTGCCTTAAGTATGAGCAGGAGTCTTATGAGCATCTGCTTCGTGTAACTCCCAAGGTCGGTGCACTTGTAAATACAAGAGAGGGCAAGGGTGTTGTAAGCGATGTCAACCTGCTTACGGGTATGCTCAAGGTAAATCTTGACCGCAACCCCAATGCTGCACCCATAAGCGTGCACAGACACGATGTGAATGTAATTAAAGACAGCAAAATAAAAGTTGAAAAAGCTGAATTGGAAGCATTAAAAGGCATAGAATAAGTTTATGAAAGAATTTTACGAAAACTCTCAGCAGCCCGAAAAAGCGGTGCTTGTGTGCGTTGATTTCGAGCAGTACGACCCTGACAGCTCACTCGATGAGCTTGAGGAGCTTGCAAAAACTGCAGGTGCCGAGGTTGTTGCGCGTATGACACAAAAGCGTGACAAACCCGATAACGCAACCTATATCGGTTCGGGTAAGCTTGAAGAACTTAAAATGTTCTGTGATGATAACGAAGTGGATCTGCTGATTTTTGATGCAGAGCTTACTCCGTCACAGACACGCAATATTGAGGATGAAACAGGTGTGCGTGTTGTTGACCGTACAACCCTTATTCTCGACATTTTTGCAGGCCGTGCAGTGTCGGGTGAGGGTAAGCTGCAGGTTGAGCTTGCACAGCTCAAGTATTCGCTTCCCCGGCTTACGGGTAAGGGTGTCCAGCTCTCACGTCTTGGTGGCGGTATCGGTACAAGAGGTCCCGGTGAAACCAAGCTCGAGAGTGACAGACGTCATATCCGCCGCAGGATTTCTGCACTTGAGGAGCAGCTTGAAGGTCTTGAAAAACGACGTGGCAATCTCCGCTCAAGACGTGCAAAGGACGGCGTGCAGACAGTCGCTATCGTCGGCTATACAAACGCAGGTAAGTCAACGCTTATGAACACGCTTACCGAGGCGGGTGTGCTGGCAGAGGATAAGCTCTTTGCAACGCTTGACCCGACCTCAAGAGGTCTTGACTTGCCCGATGGCAGACGCGTAATGCTTATCGATACCGTTGGTCTTATACGTAGGCTTCCTCACCACCTTGTCGAAGCGTTCAAATCAACGCTTGAAGAGGCGGCAAGTGCAACCGTAATTCTTAACGTGTGCGACGCTTCTTCCGACGAATGTGCCGAGCACCTTCGCGTTACGGCAGACCTGCTTACAGAGCTCGGCTGTATGAATAAGCCGATAATTTCCGTTATGAATAAATGCGACCTTGTCGATTCTGCGGGCGATCTGCCTACAGTCGGTAAGAGTGTTATGATAAGTGCAAAAAACGGTACGGGGCTTGATAAGCTCCTTGCCGAAATAGCTGCCGCACTTCCGCCTACACGCAGGCAGGCAAAGCTTATACTGCCTTATTCCAAGTCTGCTGTGGCTGCACGCTTCCGTACGGAGGGTAAGGTGCTCTGCGAGGATTACCGTGCCGAGGGCATTTACCTCGAGGTAATTGCAGAGATGTATCTGCTCGATGAGAATAAGGAATATATTGTCGATTAAATTTTCTTGACAAAGCAAAAAAATATGTTAAAATGATTCTTCCAAGGACATAGGAAAGGAAGTGATAACGCCTTGGAAACACAAAACGGCAGAACGGTTGCCCAAAACAAAAAGGCATATCACGATTACTTTGTCCTTGAAGAGTACGAGGCAGGTATCGAGCTTTTCGGTACAGAGGTCAAGTCAATCCGTCAGGGCAGAGTCAACCTTAAAGATTCGTGGTGCTCAATCAAAGACGGTGAGATTTTTGCCAACGGTATGCACATCAGCCCTTATGAGCAGGGTAATATCTTCAACCGTGACCCTCTCAGAGTTAAAAAACTGCTTATGCACAAGCGTGAAATCAACCACCTCTACGGTACTGTAAAGCAGGACGGTCTTTCATTAATTCCGCTCTCAATCTATTTTGTAAAGGGAAGAGCAAAGCTCAAAATCGGTCTTTGCAAGGGTAAAAAGCTCTATGACAAACGAGCTGTCGCCGCAAAAAAAGATGCACAAAGAGATATCGAACGGAATTTAGCGGCGAGAAACCAATAACAACCAACGGTTGAGCGGTTTAGGCAGTGTATTTAACTGTTGGTTTAGTGAAATCAACCTTTGTTCGCTTCATTTTCGAAGCATTCTCCGTTAGAATGAAGGCAACACAAAGCCGAAAGGAGAAAATAAAATGACACTGTTCAATAAGAGTAAAAAAGAGGATGAGCCGAATCAGCCGATTAATGATGAAAAGGCTTCTACTCTCGGTTCAAGAATTGCTGAACTCAGAAAGAAAAAAGGTTACACTCAGGAGGAGTTCTCACAGCTTCTCGGTGTTACGGCACAGGCTGTTTCAAAATGGGAAAATGATAATTCTTGTCCCGATATTATGCTGTTGCCCAAAATTGCAATGCTTCTCGGTACAAGCACAGACGAATTGCTCAGCGGCACTGCTCCCGAAAAGCCTGAAAAAGCTAAGCCTGCAGATTTAAGTAACCTTAACCTGAAAATTAAAGTTACAGGCGAAGGTAAAAAGCCTGTAAATGTTTCGTTGCCTTTGAATACTGTAAAAAAATTCACAAAGCTCGGTTTGAAAATTTCGGGAATAGTCAATGTGGATTCGTCGTCACTTAACAACAGTCAGATTGATAATATTTTTAATCTTATTGATGATGGTGTAACCGGTGAAATATTGAATGTTGTTGACGAAAACGGACAGCATGTGGTTATTGAAATAAGTTAATAACATATCTTGCGTTGAGTGTAGGTAATAACTATTCATTGTTATTTATTCACTCACACGCAAGTGTGATACATGGGGATGAAAGGATTTCGACGGGGATTCAGAGTCATGATAAGCGAGTAGCGGTGCAGACCCGCTATAAAAGCTGCAGTTTATTAAAAATAAACGACAACAATACAGTTCTTAAAGCTGCTTAACTTATAGCAGCCGTCGTTACCGGGAGTACCGCGGCCCGGATAACGGCGTCGATTAGCGGTGAACGTGCGTGTCAGATTAGCCTTGTATGACACCATGAATCAAAGGCTACCGTAGGGTGAAGCCTGCCGTCCGGCGTCACCTGAGGGGAATCCTAAAAGAACGGATACACTCGTAGAAAGTTGTGGTAATGGGTTTTCGGACGCGGTTTCGACTACCGCCATCTCCACCAGAAAAAAGACCTTGTCATTTTTGACAAGGTCTTTTTTCAATGAAAATCGCCTTGCGGCGAGTGAAATCGCTTCGCGATGAAATACGCTGTCGCGTATGAAATATTTGCTGCGCAAGCATCAAATTTCATAATCCGTAAGGATTATTTCATATCGCATAAGCGATATATCATTAAAACGGTCAATCCACAATCATACCTGATTGATACAATCTTCTTTTTTACTTGGTATGTAACTCAACCTTTTCACCGTTGATATGAACTGTATAATCAAAATCATTTCCGCTGTAACAACTGAAATAAGTTATATGGTTTAAAAAATCATCCTTATCTTCAACGTATCTGAAACTATTACCTTTTGAATCTGTGATTTCTGCTGGTTGGGTTTTATTGAAATCAGTTGAAAGTAAAATATATCTGTCGTCGGTATTTTTTATATGATAAACAACTATAGTATAATCATTCGCTGTTTTAACACATTCAATGTTGTATGTGTTGGTGTTGCTGATTTTCCAGCCATCATCGGTTTTTTGTGCAATGTAATTTGCGTATCCGTTTTCGCTTTTATATAAAATAATACCCGAATTTTTTTCTTCAAAAAATCCGAAGAATTCAACCTGTTTAGCAGTGTTACAGTAATTGAACGATTTTTCCAGAGATGGAAAACTGTAAATATAATTTTCGAAAGGGATGTTCCACTGAGAAAAACATATGACAGCAACAATAATTGGAATTGCTTTAGAAATTACGCTATGCTTTTTCAATGGGCTTTTTTTAATAATCAGCAGAACTATTCCTATTATGATAAAAAATATAATCCATCTGACAAAATTGTAAAGCATAACTTCTCCTTTAAATTTGTTAATGAAATTATAACATAATATGAATAATTTGTAAATATGATTGTTGAAATATTTATATATCGCTGTATCGCTAGCTCCTCTTGACAATTTACAATGTAATAATATAATTAAAATATAATAAAACCACGGAGGGACTGTGATGAAAAAAGAGATTCAGCTCGATTCCGGTAAAAAGATTTTTCCGATAATTCTTATGGTAATCGGTGCTCTGCTTGCGGTGTCGCTTCTTGTTATCCGACTCAATATTGTGTCGGTTGTGCTTGTTGCGTTCAACTGCATTATGGCGGCACTTATTACACTCAGTCTTATATTTAAACGAAAGGTCTACACCCCTATGGTGCTCGGCTTTGCACTGTCGGGTCTCGGTGTTGTGCTTTACTATATAATTTTCGGTGCTGATGCAGGCTTCGGTGCGTTTACTTCGGGTCTCGCAGGCTTCTCTTCTGCAGAGCATCCGTTGTTTACTGGTGAGGGCAGTTTCTTTACCCGACTTCTCGGCAATATTCTCATTGCATCACCTTGGATTCTGTCTCTGACAGGTTTGTTTCTCTCGGCAAAGCATACATTCAAACGCAGTGGAATAAAGACAGCAGTATGTGCAGTTATGTGCGTTTGTCTGCTTGGTACAAGTGTGCTTTACGTGCTTACAATGAATATGCGTTCAAAGCCCAACACAGAAAGACTCTGGGAGGGTCACGATAAGTACCTCAACGGTGTCGATAAAAAAGACGGTGCCGATTCACCAAACGTGCTTGTTGTTATGATGGATGACCTCGGCTGGGGTGACGTGTCGCTCAACGGTGCGATTTACGACACACCCAATATCGACTCAATCGGTGAAAACGGACTTAATTTCACAAACTTCTATTCGGCTTACTCCGTTTGTTCTCCTGCACGTTTTGCCGCACTTACCGGCAGATATCCCTACAGAGGATATGCAGATAACGTTATCTATCCTACGGTGCAGACTCTGTCTCCGTTTGCACAGACAAGAATTTTCAACTCGATTGAAATGGGCAATAATGCCGACGGTATGCTTGGCGATGAGGTTACCATTGCAGAAACGTTCCAAGCCGCAGGTTATGCTACAGGCTGTTTCGGCAAGTGGCATCTTGGCGATTACGGTGAGTATCTGCCCACGAATCAGGGCTTTGATTATTTCTACGGCAGCCATCACGTAAACGATATGAAGCCGTTTTACCACGTGACGGAAGAAAACGGTGAGTGGCAGATTGTCCACGGCACAGACGAGCTCAAAGACCAGAGCAAGGCAACCGAGTGGATTCACAACGAAATTACCGACTGGATTACAGATAAAGCAGAAAAAGACGAGCCTTTCTTTGCTTACTATGCTTCACCGTGGCCGCACGGTCCTGTCTATGCAGGTGACGATTTTGACGGCAAAAGCGGTATGGGTACATACGTCGACTGCGTAACGGAGTTTGACCATTACCTCGGCATTCTCTTTGCAAAAATGGAGCAGCTCGGTGTGATTGATGACACTATTATTGTGTTCACAAGTGATAACGGCCCTGCTCTTGAAGGCTCTGTCGGCGACCTCAGAGGCGGTAAATACCTTGCCTATGAGGGCGGACAGAAAGTGCCGTTTATGATCCGTTGGGATAACGATAACGGTTCACTCGGCGAAAAGCAGACTGAAAGAGAGAGCAGTGCAGTGCTCGTTGACCTTTACCCGACACTCGTTGACCTTTGCGGTATAACGGGTAACGGCGGACAGAAGAATTATATGCCGACCGACCGTGTGATTGACGGTATTTCTATGGCTCAGCTTATAAAGAACGACAAGGTTATCCATACCGAAGAGCATCCGATTCTTCATATGAAGCGTGAAAAAATAAAAGCCGTTCAGTATGCTGTGCCGACAGCCGAAGTTAAAGCACTTTACCCCGATTACAATTACGATATTCTCAGTGACGACTATATTTCGTTCAAATACTTTGAAAAAATACAGAATGATAACTCTGCATTCTTTGATAAAAACCGCAAAAATTGGCTTCATATTCTCAACGATGACTATGCGGAAAACTACAACCGTACCCCCGTATATCCCGAAATTTCCGATCAGTTCAGAGAGAAGCTCCACGAAATTACAGACGATTTCAAGCACAACAGACGAGGTGTGATTTCATAATATGCCGCCTTTATCACTTATGATCAAGCCTGCTTCTTCGCTTTGCAATCTTTCGTGTCAGTACTGCTTTTACCGTGACGTTTCAGAGCATCGTGAGCACCTCGGCTTCGGTGTTATGGGTAAAGATACAGCCCGTGTGCTTATTGAAAAAGGACTTCGTTATGCAAACGGTCAGGCTGTTGCTTTCGCTTTTCAGGGCGGTGAGCCGACACTTGCAGGGCTTGATTATTTCGAGTATTTTGTTAATACAGTGAATGAGCTCAATATTAAGAAAAGCCCCGTTTTTTACAGTATGCAGACTAACGGAACGGTTGTTGATGAAAAATGGGCAGAGTTTTTGAGCACAAACAAATTTCTTGTGGGTCTGAGCCTTGACGGTGACTTTGAGGCGAATAAATTCCGCAAAAAGCCCGGCGGTGACAGCTCGTTTTACACCATTATAGACACTGCACGCCTTTTGGAAAAGCACAAGGTCGATTTCAATATTCTTACCGTTTTGACGGGCTACTGTGCTGAAAATATTGAGCGGATATACAGCTTCTTCCGCTTTCAGCGTTTCGGCTATCTTCAGTTTATACCCTGCCTGCGACCCTTTGGCTCAACGGAAAAAAGTGAACTGTATATGACTCCCGATCAGTATGCCGATTTCCTTATAAAGCTGTTTAACCTTTATGTCAAGGATTATGTCAGACATCAGTATGTGAGCATCCGTCAGTTCGACAACTGGGTGCGGCTGTATCTCGGTCAGCCTACGGAGCAGTGCGGAATTATGGGTCACTGCTCGCATCAGTTTGTAAGCGAAGCAAACGGCAACATCTATCCCTGCGATTTTTACTGTACGGATGAATACCTGCTCGGCAATATTCACGATACGGATTTTTCGGCTATGGAGCACAGTGAAACAGCTGTGAACTTTATCAGAGAAAGTCTTGTTATTCCCGACAGATGTAAAGAGTGCAAGCTCTACCCAATCTGCAGAGGCGGAGGCTGTAAAAGAACACAGCAAAGCGAAGACTACTGCCAAGCGTATAAAAAATTCTTCACTGCGTGTCTTCCTCTTTTCAGGGTATTCATAAACGAAAAACCGCAATAAAAAAACTCCTTGCTCTGCAAGGAGTTTTTGCTTTATGGGGATTATTAACCAAACAGCACGCTGTTGACGATGCCTTCGAGTCTTTCCTGCTTGCCTGAGATAGGTGCAGGTGTATTCTTAAGCTCTGCGGCGTATGCGGCAAGCTCCTCAAGTGAGGTTTCGCCTGCAACGATCTTTGCACCGATACCGCTGTTGAAGCTTGAGTACTTGTCTGCTACAAAGCCGTCGAGTCTGCCGTCCTTAATAAGCTCGGCAGCCTTGATAAGACCGAGTGCAAACGTATCCATACCGAGGATGTAGCTTTCAAACATATCTTCATATGTGTTGCTGGGTCTGCGGCACTTTGCGTCGAAGTTGAAGCCGCCTGTAAGACCGCCTGCCTTTATGACCTCGTACATACACATTGTTGCTTCGTAAACGTCAAAGGGGAATTCATCTGTATCCCAACCGAGCAGGTAGTCGCCCTGGTTAGCGTCGATACTGCCGAGCATACCGTTGATTGCACTTACACGAAGCTCGTGCTGGAATGTGTGACCGGCGAGTGTTGCGTGGTTGGCTTCGATATTCATCTTGAAATCCTTATCAAGACCGTACTGACGCAGGAAGCCGATTGCTGTTGCGGCATCGAAATCGTACTGGTGCTTCATAGGCTCCTTCGGCTTGGGCTCGATATAGAAGTCGCCTGTGAAGCCGATCTTTCTACCGTATTCGACAGCCATTTTCATAAGACGAGCGATGTTCTCCTGCTCAAATTTCATATCTGTATTGAGCAGAGTTTCGTAGCCCTCTCTGCCGCCCCAGAAAACGTAGCCCTTACCGCCGAGCTTAACGGTAAGCTCAAGTGCCTTCTTAATCTGGGCTGCTGCAAAGCAGTAAACGTCAGCAGAGTTTGTGCTGCCTGCACCGTTCATAAAGCGGGGGTTGGAGAACATATTTGCTGTACCCCAAAGGCATTTGATGCCTGTTTCCTTCATCTTCTCGAGCATATAGTCGGTGATTTCGTCGAGTCTTGCGTTGGTGACGTTGATATCGTCTGCCTCGGGTACGATGTCTACATCGTGGAAGCAGAAGTACTCGATGCCGAGCTTGCTCATAAACTCAAAGCCTGCATCAACCTTTGCTTTTGCGTGTTCCATTGTGCCTTTTTCACTTGCACCGAAAGCCTTGTCGGCTGTATCTCTGCCGAACATATCTGTACCTGCGGCACAGAGGTTGTGCCACCACGCCATAGCAAAGGGAAGGTAATCCTTCATCGGCTTGCCCATAACAACCTTTTCAGCATCATAAAATTTGAATGCAAGGGGATTGGTGCTCTTCGCACCCTCATATTTTATCTTTGAAATGCCTGCAAAAATCTCGCTCATTTTTATATCTCCTTATTAAATATTGCTTTAAGTGACGGATAGATTTCTTTGAATGTACCGTATTTTTTATCGTAAAGTGCACTTAAATTTTCGTCGGGATAAACAGTGTCGGATATCTCAACCAGCTTATCGCAAGCGGCAACAACTGACTCGAATTCACCGCAACCGACCATTGCGAGTATTGCACCGCCGTAGCCGGGACCTTGCTCAGTTTTAACTGTGTCAAGCGGAATATCGAGTACGTTTGCCGTAATCTTTTTCCACAGCTCGCTCTTTGCACCGCCGCCGCAGATGTTACTGCGTGCGATGTCAATTCCGAGTGATTTAGCAACCTCAAAGCTGTCTCGGATTGCGAATGCAACGCCCTCAAAAACAGCCTGAAGCATATCGGCACGTGTTGTGTCCATACTCATACCGAGGAACGTGCCGCGTGCGTTAGTGTCGTTGATAGGGCTTCGCTCACCCATTAGGTAGGGCAGGAAGAATACGTTGTTTGTGCCGAGCTTTTCGTCGGTAATCTCAGCCTGATTTGACTTGTAATCTGTATCGTGAAGAATTTCTTCCATAAACCACTTGTTGCAGGATGCGGCAGAGAGCATACAGCCCATAAGGTGATAGCAGCCGTCTGCGTGAGCAAAAGCGTGCAGTGCGTTATTGGGGTCAACACCGAAATTTGCGCTTGAAATAAATATCGTGCCCGAAGTGCCGAGTGAAATATTGCACTTGCCGTTGCCTACCGTGCCTGTGCCGATTGCCGCGGCGGCATTGTCACCTGCACCTGCAACAACCTTCACGTTATTATTCAGACCGAGCTTATCTGCTATGTCAGATTTTACTGTGCCTATAACGTCGCTGCTCTCAAAAAGTGAGGGCATCTGCTCTTTTGTTACCGAGCAGATTTCAAGCATTTTATCTGACCAGCACTTGTTTTTTACATCGAGCAGAAGCATGCCTGAAGCATCGGAATAATCGCACGAGTGTACACCTGTGAGCATATAATTTATGTAATCTTTGGGGAGCATAATCTTTTTGATTTTTGCAAAAAGCTCAGGCTCGTTTTCTTTCATCCAGAGGATTTTCGGTGCTGTGAAGCCTGCAAAAGCGATGTTTGCAGTGTTTTCACTCAAAAACTCTTTGCCGATTATACCGTTGAGGTAGTCAACCTGGCTTTGAGTCCTGCCGTCATTCCAAAGGATTGCAGGGCGGATAACCTCGTCGTTTTCGTCAAGCACAACAAGACCGTGCATCTGACCGCCTGCACCTATACCTGCTACTTCTGATTTATCACAGTCGGCAGTAATCTCAGCTATGCCGCTCTTTACAGCTGTCCACCAGTCGGCAGGGTTTTGCTCTGACCAGCCGGACTTTGGGTAATAAACGGGATATTCCTTTGAAACCTCGCCGAGAATATCACCGTGCTCATTAACGAGCAGCAGCTTTACAGCAGAGGTGCCAAGGTCAACACCTATATAAAGCACAAATATGCACCATCCCTTGTATTGATATCTTTTTTATTATAATATTTATAAATTCTGCGGTCAATCTGTTTTATAAATTTTTCCATAGCCCAAACGGTATTATAATCCGATTCTCATCCCATACTTTTCTTATAAAGTCAAGGAGAGGAACGGGATAAATGCAGTTTAACAAGGTTGAGATATGCGGAGTAAATACGGCAAAGTTAAAAGTGCTCAAAGAAAGCGAAAAGCGTGCTTTGCTGGAAAAATCAAAACGTGGAGACAAAAGGGCACGTGATGAGCTTGTAAACGGCAACCTTCGGCTTGTGCTCAGCGTAATCCAGCGTTTTTCAAACCGAAGTGAAAATATGGACGACCTGTTTCAGGTAGGGTGTATAGGGCTTATTAAGTCTATAGATAACTTTGATATAAATCAGCAGGTTCGGTTTTCGACTTACGCCGTGCCTATGATTGCAGGTGAAATACGACGCTACTTGCGTGATAACAATCCCGTCAGGGTCAGCCGCTCTATGCGTGACACTGCTTACCACGCAATTCAGGCAAAGGATAAGCTTATAAATGAGCTTGGCAGAGAGCCTACAATAAACGAAATAGCCGATGAAATGGGACTGAAAAAAGAAGAGGTTGTAATTGCACTTGAAGCTATTGTCGACCCCGTATCACTTTATGAGCCTGTTTATAACGACGGCGGTGATACGATATATGTAATGGACCAGATAGGTGACGGAGGCAACGATGAGGGATGGATTGACGAAATACTGATAAGGCAGTCTATAGAAGATTTGTCCGCCCGTGAAAAAAGAATTTTAGGTCTTCGTTTTATGAAGGGGCTTACGCAGATTGAGGTTGCAAACGAAATCGGCATATCTCAGGCACAGGTATCAAGGCTTGAGAAAGGTGCACTGCTTAAAATCAGAAACCACGAATAAAAAAGCTATCGGAAGGCACAGCTTTCCGATAGCTTTTTATTATTCTTTACCAAACAGAGGTAATATAGCGGCGATTGCAATCCACAGAAGCTGTGATATGCAAACAGGTAAAGCCGTAAGGCTCAACGGGCCGCTGAAAATCATTATCAGTACAGTCAGCAATAAGCCTGCACCCATACAGAATGTCTGGAGTGTGCTGATTTTGCCTGCGGTTTCACAAAGCTTGCTTGCAGAGCTTACTGCGTGCAGGAATGCTGCGGCAGTGCCGTTATGTATAAGCTTTGCATCCTCACGGTTTACGGTATGCTCGGCATAGTTTCTGAGCACTTCGCCTGCAGTGTTGCTTACAACCTTTACGGAGTTGAGCGGCAGGTCAAAGCACTGCGCAATGAATTTCTCGTTGATGTTAGAGTCCATAGTGCGTACAAGAATGTTGATGCCGTTGTTTTCAATGCGTCTGAGGTATTCGGCTATTTTTTTGTTTCTGCCGTAGCTGACAACGAAGAAAGCGGCAATCTTGCCTGCATCGGCAAGGTATATTATCTGTCTGTTACCGCCGACGTATTTGGATTCATCAATACTCATCGGGATTTCGATGTTGTGGTTTTCGAGAAGCTTTCGGTTACCGATGAATACCCTGCGGTTTCTTATCCAGCCTGTAAGACCGAGCCTTTCTTCGTACTTGAGGTCTTCAACACGCAGCAGAAGCTCGTTATGTGCCATAATAACGTTTTCAAACAGACTGCTTATAGGTCCGCCTGCAGCAATGAGCATAGAGGCAGCTGTGAGTACAGCATCGTCAACACGCACACCGTTAAACGTTTTCATACCGTGTATGTTGCAGTTTTCACCCGGGAACAACTCGGATGCGTCGATTGCGATTGCGTTGGTTGATTCGTATTCAAAGGCGGCGGCATAGCCGGTTACCATAGCACCGTCTTCGTGCAGCTTTTTGTTTTCAAGCAAGAGCGGCAGATTTGCGGCAATAATCGCACAGGCAGGTGTGCCCATACAGAGCGTGCCGCTGAATACTGTTACCGCACCGATGAAACTTCCGGTAACAAAACCGCCGATTATACCGACGACAACACTGATAATTGCAACTATAGGCACAAGCCTTGCACAAAGGTCATCGGCAGAGTCACTCGAAAGTGAGTATGCCATAAATCGGTCAGCAAATTTCAACTTGCCCGAGTAGCGTATATCAGCGTTACCCATAACTACGTTCTGGCTGATACGGTTTGCATCTATTGCGTTGTCTACCGAGCGTATGCTGTAAAGTCCGTCGCGTCTTTGCTTGTAAAGAAATGCAAAGTTTGACATCGTGCGTGAGTATACAAGTATATTGCCGATGGAACAGCAGCAAAGCAGGAATGTTGCCGCAAGTGAAAACAGCGGGAAATCTTCGCCGTCATAACCTGTGAAAGCGATGATGTTCTGAATAAGTGCCGCTGCTGCAGCAATAATTACGGGTGTTTGCGAGTTCGGTCTGCCGTTTCCGTTGAAGAAGCAGGTGATACCGGAAATACATCCCGGCAGTGCACAGCCTATTGAAACGGTCAGAAAAATAAGTGAAAGCAGGTATGTTACGGGAGCGCCGTTGACGTTGGCACCTGCGTTTATTTTTTCGGCAACTGCAGGAATTGCTGTTGTTATCAGAAGTACGAGAGAGCATATGCCGGATGCTATCGCTCCGATTGTTGCCATAAGCTTTTTGCGTGCGATAAATTTATGTACAGTCTTTGCTTCTGAAGGATGTGTGAATTCAACACGCTGCTTTGTGAGTCGGTGACGGGTTTTTGTAAGCGAAAAACGTCGCTTTTTAGCACCCGTATTACCCTGAGAAAGCTCCTGCGACACTTCTTCGTCCATAACGGGCTCGTCAATATCGGTGCCCTCAAGACGGAAGCTGTTGACCTTGCGGCTTCTTGTACGCTTGAGTTCTTCTTCTACAACGTCTTCGTCAACGCGTACTATTTCTTCTTTTTCAAAGAAACCGGGCAGCATCATCTGCTCGTCTTCTTCGTGTCTTACAACGGGAGCCTTGGGTGTGGCCTCAACCTTGGGTATTTCACCTGTTCGTACAAATTTTTTTGATTCGCCGTCAATAAATTCGTCTGCAGGCAGTATATGCGGCAGTGCATTCAGGTCGGACGTTTTGTCGTAAGCACTGCTTGTTGTGACTATACCGGGTCGCTCAAACACAGCACCGAACTCTACTGCTCGGGTTTTGCTGTCGTCAGCTGTCGGTATAGCTTTTGTCTTATCGTCTGTAACAGCCGGTACAACCGTAGTCTTTTCGTAAGAAGGCTCGGGCTGAGCGGCAGGCTCCGCGGTTATTACAGGGTCAATGACTCTTGTTTTGCTGTTATCTGTAACGGCTGCAGGCTCTTCTTCGGGTATATCTTCATCTGATATATCGGGGAAAAGTGAAGCCACGTCTGCTGTGATATCAAAACCGCCGAAATCAATGGGCTCGGGCTTTGGCGGTGTGTAAATCTTTATCGGTTCTTCGTCCTCTGCTTCGTCAGGGAATATCAGCTCTATCGGCTCAGGGGGTGAGGGCGGAGTGTATACGCTGTCACTTTCTGTGATAACCTCATCTTCTTCGTCATCTTCGAGAGCTATCGGCTGATATGTTTCATTATCGGACTCGTGTGCCTGCCATACGGGAAGCTCCTCATCGGGCAGTTCTTCTTCAGAAAGGCTTAACGGAACCGCAGGCGGAGTAACGGTTTCGGCTTCATCCTTTTCAGGCTCTGCCGTAGGAATCTCTTCTGTAAGTGAGGCTTCAACCAGAGCTTCTTCAAAAGTGAATTCGGAAATTTTTTCTTCCTTTACTTTAACGGGAGGAAGCTCCTCTGTCAGCTCTTCGAATTCATCAATGATTTCCGCTATGGCTTCTTCGGAAATATCCGGTTTTTGAGCTTGAGCATTCTGATAGCCACTGTCGCTTCTGATTGCGTCAAGCAGTTCGTCAAATGTTAAATTGCTCAGATCCATGCCTGGTTTCAATCCTTCCGGTGGTTATCTTTGTCTTGATACTTCAAACATCAGTATGCCTGCCGCAACGGAGGCGTTGAGAGAATTGACCTTGCCCTTCATAGGTAAGGAAACAATAAAATCGCATTTTTCTTTAACAAGTCTGCCAAGACCTCTGCCTTCAGAGCCGATTACAAGTGCAACACCGCCCGAAAAATCGGTTTCACACCAGCTCTGGCCATCCATATCCGCACCGTACACCCATACACCTCGTTCTTTGAGCTCGTCAAGTGCAGAGGGCAGGTTGGATACACGGGCAACGGGCACGTGCTCAACAGCACCTGCGGAGGTTTTGCCTACAACGTAGCTGAGCGTTGCGTTGCGGCGCTTGGGTATTATTACTCCGTGTGCACCTGCGGCATCAGCCGTACGGATTATTGCACCAAGGTTATGCGGGTCTTCAATTTCGTCGCATATAATTATAAACGGTGCTTCGCCTTTTGCTTCAGCGGCGGCGAAAATATCGTCAACGTCGGCATATTCGTGTGCAGCTGCGTATGCGGCAATACCCTGATGGCTGCCACCACCGCACATAAAGTCGAGCTTTTTGCGGTCAACTTCTTTTACGACTATGCCTCTTTCACGGCATTCTCCTATAATTTTGCCTATGCTTCCGCCTCTGTCACCTTTGGCGACAAGCAGTGTATCAATAGCACGGTTGCTTTTAAGTGCTTCTGAAACGGCGTTTCTGCCGATTATAAGGTCATTGTTCTTTTCTTCCATAATCCCCATTCTTCCTTACACAACATATATAGATGTATTATACCATATATATAGTAAAAAACCAACAGTTTTTCAAAAAAAGACACAAAATAGCGACATTTTTTTCTTTGCATAAAAAGTTATACTTTTCAGTGCAGAATTAATGTACAAAAGTAACAGTGAGGAAGTATAAATGAAGAAAAAAACGTCGGAATTCAGAAAAATCCGTGAGCTTATACCGCCTGTAAGGAGCAGCTTTTACGGACAAGCTCTCACTTTTGCGGCAGCATTTGTGCTGGCAAACGCAAGACTTGTCTGGGATATGTCGCCGTTTGTTGCGGCTTTTGCCGCAAGCGTGCCGGGCAAGCGAAGTATAGCGGCAACGCTTGGCGGCTGTTGCGGCTGTCTGCTCAGTGTTGACGGTGCGTATACCGCAAGGCTTATTGCCGTAACGGCTTGTACGGGGCTTATTAATTTCTGCCTTTATCGGTCAGGCTTTGTCAGAAATAACTTCATAACGGCACCTGTAAGCACTGCACTTTGCAGTCTGCTGACGGGTGTAACCGTAATGGCAGCTCAGGGCTTCAGTGCAGACGGTCTGATTACATATCTGTGCGAGGGTATTATAGGCACAGGCTGTGCTTGTTTTTTAAGCAGACTCAGCTTTGCGAGCGGCTTTTTCAAGGGAATGAATCCGCTTGATATGCGTCAGCTGTCGGGTGTTCTCGTGTTTTTGGGTATGCTTGTCACTTCTGCTCATCCCTTGAATCTTGACGGTATCAGGCTTTCTGATATTGCGGCGGCGGTTATTATACTTATTTCCGCACGGCTGACAGGCATTGCGGGCGGCTGTGTGGCAGGCGGTGTTATGGGCTTTGCCGTAAGTATTTCGTCATCGAATTTACTGCTCGGCGGTCTTTATACCTTCGGCGGTCTTGCGGCAGGTCTGCTTTCACGCTTCGGCAGGGCAGCACAGAGTATCGGTTTTGCAGTTGTTGCCGCAGTTACGGTAATGGCAAACGTCGGCAGGTATGATGTAATTTCAATAATTTATGAAGTGATAATTTCGCTTCTGATTTTTGCTCTGATTCCCGGAAAGTTTTTTGAAGCGAATTCAAGATTCTTTGTTTCCGATAATACTGTGCCTGAATTTGAATCAATGAAAAAAGCCCTTCTGCTTGAACTTGAAAGCGTCAGCGGAGGGCTTGATGAAGTGTCTCAGGCTGTTGAGCGGATTGCGGATGAAATGGTGAAGCTTGAAAACAGTGAGGATGACAAAAACGTATCGGTACAGACAAGGCATCTCGTGCGAGACCAGTTTTCTGTTTTGTCTGCTGCTGTTAAAGAAATATCGCAGAGCTTCTGCAGTGAAACCAGGTTCGACACTCAGGCAAGTGCAAGGGTGTCGGCGGTGCTTGCAGGCTACGGAATTACTCCCAAAGAGGTTGTTTGCTCAACTACGGGCTTGCGCTCCGGAATTTATATAAAAGCCGATAAAATAAACAGCAAAATCAGCCGCTCTGCACTTACGGGAGATATGGAAAGTGTTTGCGGATATAAACTCGGTATACCGTCGGTTACACATACGGAAGATACAACACTGATAAGCTTTGAGAAACGTCCTAAATATAATCTGCGTACAGGTCAGGCTCAGCATACGGCAGAGGGTAAAATGTGCGGTGATACAGTCGACAGCTTCAGCGACAGAGAGGGTAACAGAGTTGTTGTTATAAGTGACGGTATGGGCACGGGGCCAAAAGCGGCGGTTGACGGTACGGTTGCCGCATGGCTGTTTTCAAAGCTGATTTCGTCAGGTCTCGGGTTTGACAGTTCACTCAGGCTTGCTAACTCTGCACTGATTGTAAAATCAAATGAAGAGTCGCTCGCAACGATAGATTCCGTAAAAATAAATCTGTATACGGGCAAAGCAGAATTTTACAAAGCAGGAGCAGGGATAAGCCTTATTTGTAAAGGGAAGAAACTTTACAAAATTGGCGGAGCATCAATGCCTTTGGGGATTTTACGCGAGATTGATTTTGACAAAGCGGAAATTAAGCTCAGACGAGGTGACCGCTTGCTGATGATGTCCGACGGAGTGCCACAGTCCGCTTACAAGGAGATTGCCCGAATCCTCAGCAGCTTCAACAAAAACGACCCCTCCGAGCTTGCGGAAAGGGTCGTTGAAATTGCGTTAAAATATTCAGATTTACGCCGTCCCGATGATATAACGGCAGTGGTGATTATTGTCGGGTAACGTTGTGTATTTCATTTGCAAGTGCGGCTAATTCGTCGAGTGTAAAGCTCTCTGCCCTTACATTTCCGCCGTAACCTGCTGCTTCAATAGCTTTGTATACAGTTTCTTTTGAAAGTGACATTCCGGAGCTTATTGAGTTTGCTGCAGTCTTTCTTCGCTGAGCAAAAACAGCCTTTACCATACGGAAAAACAGCTTCTCATCGTTAAGCTCGATGGGTGGCTGTTTTCTTACGTTAAGCCTTATTACGCTGCTGTCAACCTTGGGTGCAGGCATAAATGAGCCTGCAGAAACGTCAAATATTTTTTCGGCATCAGCATAGTAATCTACCGCAACAGTTACCGCACCCGCATCTCTGCTGCCAACGGGTGCACACAGCCTCTGTGCCGCTTCTTTCTGTACCATTACGGTTATGTTTTCTACGGGCAGCTTGCTCTCGAGCAGATGCATTATTACGGGTGAAGTGATGTAGTAGGGTAGGTTAGCACAGACGGCAACTTTCATTCCGCTGAATTTCTCTTCTATCAGCTTGTGCAGGTCAACTTTAAGTACGTCAGAGTTGATTACCTCAACGTTGTCAAAGTCTGCGAGTGTCTCATCGAGCACGGGTAACAGTCTTTCGTCAAGCTCGATTGATACAACCTTTTTTGCTTTCTTTGCAAGCTCAGCCGTAAGTACGCCGAAACCGGGACCTACCTCAATTACGCCCGTGTTTTCGTCTGCACCGCAGGCATCTGCCATTCTCGGGCATACGGTCGGGTTGATAAGGAAATTCTGACCGAGTGCTTTGGAGAATTTGAAACCGTGGCGGTTAAGCAAATCTTTTATAACTGAAATATCCGATAAATTCTGCATTGCTACTGCTCCCGAAAAATTTTTATTTTTGCTTTACTTATTGTAGAAATAGTTATATAATATTGTTTCAGAAAACAAGTAAAGCGAGGTAATTGATATGGCAATTCTTGTAACAGGCGGTGCGGGCTACATCGGCTCACACACAAGTATCGAGCTTATCAAAAGCGGATACGATGTTATTATACTCGATAATTTCTATAACAGCAAGCCCGAAGCGCTCAACAGAATCAAAAAAATTTCCGAGGGCGATTTTAAGTTCTACGAATGTGACATCCGTGACAAAGCAGGTCTTGATAAAGTCTTTGCTGAAAACGATATCGAGGCTGTAATTCATTTTGCAGGTCTCAAGGCTGTAGGCGAAAGCTGCCGCAAGCCTCTCGAATATTACGAAAACAATATCGGCGGCACAGTTACACTCTGTGAGGCTATGCGTGATGCAGGCTGTAAGAAGATTGTTTTCAGCTCATCAGCTACAGTTTACGGCAGCAACAATCCTTCACCTCTGCGTGAGGATATGCCTGCAGGCGGTACAACAAACCCCTACGGCACAACAAAGCTCTATATCGAAACAATTCTTTCCGACCTTTATGCATCCGACAATGAGTGGAGCGTAGTAATTCTCCGTTACTTCAATCCCATCGGTGCACACAAGAGCGGTCTTATCGGTGAAGACCCCAACGGCATCCCCAACAACCTTATGCCCTATATTACTCAGGTTGCTATCGGCAAGCTCGACCATCTGAGTGTTTTCGGTGACGATTATCCGACTCACGACGGCACAGGTGTGCGTGACTATATCCACGTTGTTGACCTTGCTATGGGTCACCTCTGTGCAGTTAATAAGGCTTGTGCAGGCACGGGTCTCAATATTTACAACCTCGGCACAGGTAAAGGCTACAGCGTACTTGACGTTGTCAAGGCGTTTGAGAAGGCAAGCGGTCAGACCGTTAAGTATGAAATCGGTCCTCGCCGTGACGGCGATATCGCAACCTGCTACTCCGACCCCTCAAAGGCAAAGGCAGAGCTCGGCTGGGAAGCAAAGTTCGGCATTGAAGAAATGTGTGCCGACTCCTGGAACTGGCAGAAAAACAATCCCAAGGGCTACAGCGAATAAAAAATGTTTTAGGACCGCAGCTTGGTGCTGCGGTCCTTTTCGTTTTTAGAAATCGGGAATAAAGCAGTCATTTGCGGAGGAAAGCTCTTGGGTGAAGCCCTCCAATTGGTTTAAATACATCCAGCTGAGCACCGCTTCATACTCCTGCTGAC
>JAZSEX010000086.1:0-9027 GCA_045531935.1 Acutalibacteraceae bacterium
CGATACAAGAAATTTTATACTCTTACGAAACTGCAAAGCACTTTAAAATGAAATTTTAAGATACAAGAAAAGGAAAACCCCACAGATAATGCTTAACGCATATCTGTGGGGTTTGACGCATTATTGTGCTGAAAATTCACATTTTAAAGAAATACTGCCTTATCGGGCGCGGGCGAAACCTTGGATTTTTGGTTTTTATATAAGTTTTTTTAGTTTTTCTACGTCTCGGCAGAATGCTTTCTCACTGTCGGAATCGACGAATTCGACCATAACGATACCGCTATAATTTTGGGCTTTAAGTTTTTCAAGAAGCTTATCAATATAGTATTTATCTTTCTTCCTGAACATCTGCTCTTTTTTCAGGTCGCGGTATGAAACGTGAACGTTTTCGATAAAACCAAAGGTTCTTTCAATACGGTCAAGGTCATACTCCATACGGCAATATCTTGACTGAAAGTACGTTCTGAAATTATCGGCTTGCAAATCTTTTTGTATACGCAAAAACGCATCGGTATTATTGTTAAAAGTGTTATCGTGACATTCGGGACAGACAAGAAGAGAATATTTTTTTGCAATATCACACATCTTTTTTGTGTTATTAAGGAGAGTATTATATTCGTTTTCACTTGTTTCTTCGCTGTCTTTTTTGCCTAGCCATATTCTGACCGAAGAAGCACCCATTACGGAAGCGATTTCACATATCTGAGTCCACTTTTCTTCATCATACTCCGCACTGTTGAAATAGCTGCCGTAGGAGCTGATTTTTACACCCTCGTTATCACATATTGATTTTACAATACGTGCGTCTTCGGTATTTGTTACGTGGATATCTCCGCCCCATTCGATATAGCTGACGCCTGCTTTTTTTGCAATCAGCACCACCTGAGCGGCACTCTTTTTTCGGAAAGTAACACTGCAAAGACCAAGTTTAAAACTGTTCATATAAATTATCCTTCATTTAACTTACTTAAATAGTACTCAAAGCTTTTTTGCTCACACGGTACCGGTGATACCTTTACAAACTCAGCCTTACCGTTTGCGGTAACGGTAAGATAATCTCTGTAAGCTGCATTTTCCGGTACAATTTTACCGTCTTTAATAAATATAGCTCCGCCGCGGCTGCCCGTTTCGGGACATTCAGCAACTATTGCCTGCAGGAGTGCTTTCATACTGACGAGCATATCAAGGTCGCGGTAGTAATCGGCAATGCTTCTGTGACTTTTTGGATAAGATTCAAGCACTGTGCCGATTTCGTCTAAAAGGACAACGCAGCCCTCGTAATCACGCTTGAATGAAGCAACCTGACTCATTCTTGTTTTAAAATGAGAATAGTCGGTATCGGGGCATATTTCAATATTTTCATAATCCGTTTCAAGGATTATATTTTGAGCCTGAACTGAGGGCTTGGATTTAATATGCTTTGCCGCAACAAGACCGCCGACCTGAGTATCGTTGAGTGCAGAGCCGCCCGGTCTTGAAAGACCGAATGTGCCTGCCGCCTCACCGATAACGTAAAGCCCTTTTATATCGGTTTCAAAATTATTGTCGGTATATACTCCGCCGTTGTTATGCTGGGCACATACGGCAATACGCAGTTTATCTGTATGAAGGTCTATACCCTGCCTGAGATAGACGTCAATAGCCTTGCTGTTTAGCTTCTCAAGCCTTTCGATAGGAGTATCAGCCAGACAGTCTGCATTGATTAAATAACCCTTAGCTTCATCACAGAGCTTTTCAAAAGAAAAGCCGACAGGATTACGTGTGTAATCAAGGTAAACCATTCTGCCACCGAGCATTTCATTATGCACTGCAAGGTCAATTTTGGAGCTTTCTTCTGCTCGGCTGTATGAAAACGGCCACTGATATCCTTTGAGAAAAACAAAGCTGTAAGCTGTATGAATATCGTCAAAAAAATCGGAGAGAAATTCGTGCTCGTTACCGTCGGAGTCAACACTGACAAACCTCGGCACAGCCTGCATAAAGCTGCCCGAGACATTCCAGCGGAAATCAACGGAAGCTAAACCGTACTGCCACTGTGTAAAGTTGCACAATCTGACGCCTGCACGTATAAACACACCCGTCATACCGTGCTGTGACTCGGGATAAACACTATCCTCATAAATACAGGCAGGCGCACCCGTAGCACAGATTACGTTTTCGGCATAGATATTGTATTCTTTTTCGGTTTTTAAATTCAAAACTCTGACACCGTAAGACGTACCGTTATCGGTCAGAATCTCTGTTACAAGAAGATTATCAAAAACGGGAGTCTTATTGTCTTCGGTAACAACCTTTTCAAGCTTCTCGGTCATAATTTTTGAGGTGAGAGGACCGACAGATGTTGCACGCAGAGTATTATCGTGGTCGGTTTTATAGCCCGGATAACAGCCGTATTTATCGGTAGGAAAGCCTACACCGTAATCGCAAAGACGAAGGAAGCATTTACTGCTGTTGACGGCTTCAATATACATTTTTTCACCGTCACATGAGCCGCCCGAAAACATATCGGATGCCATTTTATAAGGGCTGTCGGGAGTGATGCCGTCCATTGAAAGCTTATAGTAGGTCTGCTTATCGCTGCCCGTATTTCTGGATGTGCCCGAAAGGCGGTTTTCGGTAACTATTGCGATATCGCACACACCCTCACGGTAAAGCCAGTCAGCCGCACTGTAAGCTGCGGCACCGCTGCCCACTATAAGGCATTTATATATTTTTCTCATAAGCGCCTCACGTTAAATCCGCCGTCACAGTCAATAACCGTGCCTGTGCAGAAATCGAAATTGCCGAGAGCAACAGCACGTACACATTTTGCAACGTCCTCGGGCTGACCCATTCTTTTGATAGGTGTAATACCGTCGGCAATAAGCTTTTCGTATTTATCTTTAACCTTTGCGGTCATATCGGTTTCGATTATACCCGGTCTTATTTCGATAACGCTGACACCGTACTCGGCAAGTCTTGCGGCAAAGAGCTTGGTTATCATTGAGATGCCTGCTTTTGAAATGCAGTACTCTCCCCTGTTTACGGAAGCCGTATAGGCAGACATAGAGGAAATATTGACGATTCTTGCGTTTTTGCTTTTTATAAGCAAGGGAGTTAGCTGCTGAGTGACAAAGAAAGTACCTTTGAGGTTGATATCGGTAAGATAATCAAAATCATCGGGAGTGATATCGAAAATATCTTTACGCTCACGCGGAGCGACACCTGCGTTATTTACAAGCAGGTCGATACTGACGAAATTGTTTTTTGCATATTCATAAAGATTTTTTCTGTCTTGTTCGCAGGAAATATCACACGGCACAAAGAAAACTTTGCCGCTATTAGATTCTTTCAGCTTTTCTATTTCATCGGTTTCGTTTCTTGCAGTGACGATAACGCTGTAATCTATTCTGAGCAGCTCTTCGACAACTGCCTTGCCGATACCTCTGCTGCCGCCCGTTACAATAGCAACCATAGCATTTCACTCCTTACTTTTTCAGAACAAATTTGCTGTAATAAGGCATATACACTTCACTGTCCCTTATAACACAGCCCGAAACAGTGCCTGCACGCATAAGCTCTGAGCATTTGCCGCACTTGATGCAGACCTTGTTTTTATCAAGGATACCTGTTTCAAGATAATCTTTATAGAATGTCGGATAGGCAAACGTCATTCTGCCGAAGCCTGCAAAATCACCGATGCCGTCTGAAAGCAAAGCTTCTGCATAGTTTACGGCATTTTCACCCTCATAAGAGAGAGCGGAAACAGCAAACTTAACATCTGGGAAAGATGAAGTAATCTCTTTTGTAACGTCATAAACACGCTTCATACCGATTCTGCCGTCCTCGGGAGATTTAGCCAGATAAGGGCGGTTGATATGAGGAATAAGATAGGGATTGCCGATAGTGAGATTGATAAACCCGATACCCTTTTCATTTAACTTTTTTATAATCATTTTTGTTTCGGTGAGGTCAATTTCTTCCTTTTCATTAACACCGAAACCGTAGCCGTAAGGGAAACAGTCGCAGGCATTGAGCCTTGTTGTGACAAAAGCTTTATCGCCTACAGCTTCTTTGACTGCATCGATACAATCAAAATAAAGCCGTGTACGGTTTTCAAGGCTGCCGCCGTAGCTGCCCTCACGGTTATAAGCACTTAAAAGCTCATTGAAAAGATAGCCGTGACAGCACTTGACATCCATACCGTCAAAGCCTGCCTGCAGAGCGAGTTTTGCCGCCTTGGAATACATAGCGGGAATTGATGAAAGGTATTCGTCTGTTGCCAGCGTAAAAGGCTGATTTTCTTTGCCCTTTTCCCAGAGAGAGTTTCGGTATGCAACAATAGGCTCGGGCGTGCCGTTGGGCTTGCTGTAACGACCGCTGTGAGTAAGCTGAACAATTACAACAGGCTCAAATCCGTGAAGGCTCATTGATTTTGCCTTTATCTCGCTTACGATTTTTTTAAAGCTGTCAACCGTATTTTCGTTTATGTAAAGCTGACGGGGATTTGCTCTACCCTCGTTACACACTGCGGTAGCCTCAAACCAGATAACACCCGGTGCACCCTCGGCAAAGCGCATATATCTGCGATAAGTCAGTTCATCAACAGCACCGTCGGCTGTACCGTCACAACCCTCCATAGGCTGAAAAAGTATTCTGTTGTTGATTTTTCTGCCGTAAATATCGATAGGTGTACCGAGCATATTTTTCATACTTTCACCTCTTTGAGTTATGTATTTAATTTATCATTTTATTATTATAAATGCAAGTAGTTATTACCTGAATACGACAAAAACGGTTGCAAAAGCCATATGAGTTTTGCAACCGCTTTTATATAAAATATTCAGCTTAGAATAGAAATAATCTGCTTAAATTCATCAGTTTCTTTAAATTCATCGGACAACGGATAAGTTTCAGTCCAAAGCTCCTTTACCCTGCTTTTGGCAACAAACGTACTGCCGAGAGTGTGTTTATCAAATTCTTTGCCTTCAAACATTGTTGAGTGCATAACGGTTATACGCTCCATACTGTCAAAAGCAACCGCAAGCTCTGCATTTTTTCTGAAATAGATAAGTGCGTTTTTATCGTCTCCGATAATATGATATTTCATTCCAATATGTCCGTGAAGATTCATTACGGTTCTCCACATTTTACCGTAATTACCGTCATCATAGATAAACTCCAGCATCTCAACCTCTTTTTTAGAGGCTTCAATCTGCCATTCGTCCGTACAGTTGTCACAGTAATAATAGTGATGAGTAAACAGTGTCAGCCTGAGCAAAAAGCTTTCTTCAATAGCATTTTGAATTTTAATATCGTGCTTAGGATGAGTTACAGGATAAAAGGAACAGAACATTTCACGGCTGTCACGCATATCGGGCATTTCGCAGATGATTTTTTCACATTTTTCAAACATAACATCCGAGTTCTCTGAATTTAATTGCGAACGGTAAAACTCAATCATTACTCTTTTGGCTTTTATTCTTATTCTGTCATCGGTGCAGTTTTGCTGTATGTTATTGTATATAGCAAATACTTCTGAAGAAACAGACGGTAAATCTTCTGAAAACCTTACAAGACAGCCGAAGTATCTGATCAATACTCTGAAATCATTCGGATATTTTGCTTTTAAATCGTATATGATTTTCTTCATAAGGTCATAGTCAGTAAGATTATCATATTCAGCAATTTTTGAAACAATTTCGTGTTCGTTTTCCGACTTGTTAATACCGAGAAGATCATCGACACTCACTTTGAAAAATCCTGCAATTTCAGGAAGCATAGTGATGTCAGGATAACTTTCGCCTCGCTCCCAATTACTTACACTTTGAAAGGTTACTCCTAAAATTTGAGCGAGCGTTTCCTGGGTAAGCTCTCTTTCTCGTCTTAATCTTTTTATGTTCTCACCTAAATAAACAGTCATTGCTTTTTCACCTCAGATTAGATTTACTGACCGGTCTGTACATATGATATAACACACTACAGTTAATAGCAATAAATAATCCTTTGAGTAAAGCTCAAGAGTTGCTTGAATTATTCAAATCTAATCTGTTTAAAGAGCAAAACAAAATAGGTTGTGTTATGATATGTTCTCTCCCTAAGTCGCCTGCGGTGACATTTCGCTCATCAGAGGGTGCAATGGCGGACGGCCAATGGCCGCCCCTACGGGGTTATGGGGAAGTTGACGTGACGGATAACCGCGGGCGACCACACAGGGTCGCCCCTACGGAAAGAGATAGTAGAGAATACTGAACAGAAAATAAACAAGAGAGATTTTTTGTAATTCGCTTTTTGCAGATCAGTTATTGTGTTTTTCAAGACATTCTTTTGCCTGTTTTTCTATCATTTCAGCTTCTACGTCATATCCTCTGTTACGGTATTCACAAGCCATTTTTATATACTCATCATAAGCTTTTTCAAATTCGCCTATTTCCTTATACAGGTTTGCCTTGCTGTCAAGCTCATCACAAAAATATGTACCGATTTCACCTGCTGTGTCGTAATATTTCATAGCTTCATCATATTTCTTAAGCTTTTTGGCAATATCACCGCCGTGAATATATATCCGCCAGTCATCGGGAAAATTTTTGATTGCCTTTACGAAAAGATCATAAGCATCATCATATTTTTCATCCCATATAAGAGCAATTATAAGGTTATCGATTTCTCTCGGATTGTCGGGAGCAGCCTTTGTCTTTTCTTCAAGCTCTGAAATAATTTCATCATTTTTGTGCAGAAGAAAATACATCCATATTCTATGCATACAGGCAAGCTGATAATTCTCGGGGTCAGCATTCGGGTCATCGCTGACAGCTTTATCATACCATTCCACAGCAATATCCCTGCAGTAATTCATCATATACATATGTATCCAGCCGTATTGCCACTTATCAGCTGTTGAAAGCTCACCCTGCTTTATAAGCTTTAAATATTCGTTGCGGCAGCGCATAAAATCCTCCGGGTCACGGGAATCCTCATAAACTGAGGAAAGGCGCTGCGCATAGTTTCCGTAAGCGACCGTACTCTTTTTGTAAAAATCGTCTGTTGTAACCTCGTACAGCCTTGCTATTTCGGGCAGCAGCAGAACATCGGGCAGAGTTGTTCCGCATTCCCAACGTGAAACAGTATGCGAACTGACACCTAGAATATCCGCAACCTGCTCCTGAGTGTAATTTTTCTGCAGCCTGAATTTTTTTAAATTATTTGAAAACACGGTATTCATATGTCAAAAGTCCTTTCTGTATTTTCAGAAGCTTCTGATTATATTATACTCGTACGCCGCATAAAGTCCACATCGCATTTTGTGACCACACTCGCAGAATTTGTTCAGTTTTGCAACTCAACTGTACAGTTAGTTATCAACTTTACTTTTTTTGCAACGCAAACCTTTTTTAGCTACTATTGAGCAAACAATAAGGATTAATAAAACAGCCCATATTCCATAACCCCAAAGCAAATGATTCGTATACCCGGGTGTATAGATTATAGGTTCAAATATCATAAACGGAGTAATTGCACTGATAAAATGAAGAACGGCAATAAGGACAATATACGTAACCCAGAAAGTTATCAGCCACGGATGTTTTACGTTTGTTGCAAGAAGTATACCGAGCAAAACAACAGCACCCGGTATAATTGCCGCTATATAGCCGCCTGTTATAATCATAATAAATGCCAACACGGAAAACAGCACGGCAAGCACTATACCGACATATTTTCTAACTATTTTTTCACTGACTTTTGATTGTTCGCCGTTATCTTCTTTAACATAGATATATATCGGCTCGTTTACGCCTTCCTCACCTTTTAAAATATAATCAACAGACACTTTAAAAATTGTGCTGAGCTGAACAAGCTTTTCCGTTTCGGGCATACACATACCGTTCTCCCATTTTGAAACCGTCTGCCTTGAAACATCAAGTCTGTCAGCAAGTTCACCTTGAGATAGATTATTACTGTTTCTGAGTTTATAGATTCTTTCGCCAAAATCTGACATAAACATCAGCTCCTTTCATTAAAAATTTTATCACAGCTGAAGTAATTATGTCTATCAATTTCAGTTTATAATTTAGCAACCTCAGGTTGCATATTAAGATTCCGACCCCAAAACTGACTGACGGTAATTATATTCTATTCATCAAATTTCCAGCCGTCTGCAATAATATTATCGTCAGCGTCAAGTTCTACGGTATGGCGATAACGCTTACCGTCGGTACCTACTGCCGTACCGTCGGAGAAGCCGATTATATAAACTCCGTTATCGAGTTTTGCGACGTATTCGTGAGAAGAATCAAAGAAAACACTTTTATACAGCATAATGCACCGCCTTTTATCTTTTGTGATATTATTTCACTTATTTTAAAGAAAGTCAATGCTTATCGAGCAAAAAGTGAATATATTTTACATTTTTCTTGTTCTTTCAGAAACAAATCCCCCATTTTTATGACAGTACAGTCAATAAACGACACAAAAAAGCATTTCCGCAGAGTATAAATTCTACGGAAATGCTTGATTTTTTATTAAAGGCAAAGCTATCAGTTGCAGAGCGTATCGGTTTCGATATATCTTACGCCCATATCATAGAGTGCCTTTGCCTCTTCAAGAGTGTTGACGGTGAAGAGTGAGAAGTTAACATTCTCGCTCATTGCAAGCTTAATATTTTCCTCGGTATTTCTCTCATAGTCTGCGGAAAGCCATACATTATCGCCAAGAGCTTTCGCTTCTGCAATAACTTCGGGGGTCATTTCGCCTACAAGATACCAAAGCTCGATATTGGGGTTAAGCTCGTGGACAGCTTTGAGCTGATTGAGGTGAGGGGCAAGGATTATCGCCTGCTCTTCAAGACCTCTTTTGCAGATTTCATCGACGACAACGTAAAGCATATCATAATTTTCGATACCGAGTTCAATCTGCGGTCTTGTATCCGTACCGACAAAAACGTCGAGATACTCTTCAAGGGTCGGTATGCGTGAATCTCTGTACTTCCAGAGGTTTGCACCCCAGTTGTAGCTGAAGGTTTTAAGCTCTTCAAGTCGGATCGTAGCCATG
>JAZSEX010000055.1:0-16817 GCA_045531935.1 Acutalibacteraceae bacterium
CCTACATCACAGGTCTTAAGACTGACGAAAGCTCAGGCAAGCAGCTCTCCGGTGACTACACCGCAGCTATGAACCAGACTCTTTCAAAGTACGGCTACAACTTTATGCCCATCATCGGTGCTACACTCGGTATCTACTCCGACCGCGGTCCGACAAACGATGACGTTGATCTGCCCGAGCGCTGGATGCAGGCTGACCGCTACGGCAAGGAGCTTGCATACATCACAATGAGCATGACCAAGACATACGACGAAGTTCTTGAGAGCGACTACGTTAAGAACAACGAGCAGCTCAAGGAAGAAATCGCAAACGGCGGTGAGCACTACTCACTCTGGTACAAGGATTGGGAGCCCGTTGAAGAAGTAAAGGTTGACCCCATTCTCAACATTGCTCACAAGGAAGTTATCGTTAAGGTTGAAAACCCCGTTCTCCTTCTTGTAGGTAAGATGGGTCTTGTTAACCACAGAATTTTCGACAACGGTGACGGCACATACTCAACACCCACAGAAATCGGTTACGTTGAATTCGGCACAAACATCAAGGCTACAATGATGCCCGGCGAAATCAGCCCCGAGCTTATCTACGGCGGTGTTACAATGGACGCTGAGAACTCATTCTCCGGCACTGACTTCAACGGCAAATCCTGTGCAGAGTCACTTGAGCTTGCTGAAGATGAGGTTCTTCTCTGCTTCGGTCTTGCAAACGATGAGATCGGTTACATCCTCAACGACAACGACTACTGCATGATTTTCTTCGACGATATGGAGCCTTTCGGTGACCACTATCAGGAGACAATCGCATTCAGCCGTTCTTCAGGTTCAATCCTTATGGCTGCATTTGAAGAGCTTGTTGCTGACAAATAATTACCGCTAAGCCCGGACAGACCCTGAGCAATCAGGGTCTGTTTTTATTTGTTAAATTTGTTATTTTTGTGATGATATTTTAAAAAATTAAAATATCATTTGAAATAATGATGAATGCGTGTTATTATATATGATGTATTATTTTTAGTTTAAAAGGGAGGTTTTGTTTTTGGACGATTTCAAAGAGAACAACGGCATTCAGCCCGTTGACGAACCCGATAACACAACGGATTCACCCGAAAACACAAATCCGCCTGAAGATATTCAGGCAAGCGAAGACCCCGGTATAGCAATAACCGCACCCGAAGAAGAGATGTGCATACTCTGCGGCGAAAAGCCTGCAGACAAGAGTCACAGCCAGAGCAGTGACCTTTGCTCCGATTGCCGTGAGATGTTTATCAAAACACCTCTCCGCTTCAAAGGCTTTATTGCAGTGATTGCTCTTTTCGTACTGTCTGTTGCAGGTATTCTTATGCTCTACCCTCAGCTTGGCACAATCACAACCGTAGCCGATTTCTATATGGATATTGAGCAGGGCAACCACGCAGAGGCACTGAGTAAAGTTTCACAGTCAGACGTCACAGCTTTCGGTTGGAAGACCGCAGGTATGATTGCTGAATTCTGCTACGATATCGACCTGCCCGACGATCTCACTTACCTTACAGAGCAGTTCTTCTACGATAACACTGCTGCAGAGGATCCGCTCACATGGTCTGACAAGGTGGGCAAATCAAACATCAACGCACCGTGGAACAAAGAGCTTAAGGCAAAGTACGACTACGTAACAAGCTTTAACAAAACCGCTGACGAGCAGTCTGCAATATTCACCGAGTACTACGACAAGCTCTATAACGGACAGATAACCGAAAAGGACATCCCCTACGATGAGCTTATCAAGAAGTATGAGGCTAAGCTTGCCGAAGCAAAGACCAACGAAGAAAAGGGTCTTATAAATTATTATATGCTTGCCCTTTCAAGCGTTTGCAGAAAGGACGTTGACACACAGCTCAAGTACTGTGAGCAGATTGTAGAATATATCCCCGACTGCCGCTGGATTTACCTTGACAACATCGTAACCCTCAGCATTCAGGCAGGAAAATACGACCAGGCAAAAAAATATATTAACGTTCTTTCAAAATCCAACCCTGACAACGCAAACTATGCCGAGCGTTACAGTGCACTTCTGCTCCGCTACGAAGGCAAGTATGACGAGGCTATAAAAGCATTTGAAGCAATAATTGCCGATATCGCAAACAACGGCATTTACGAAGCATATTACGATGCTCTTATCTGCGAGCTTCTTGCAGGCGATTACGAAGCCGCTTACGGCTATGCAAAGGATTGCTTCGAGCAGCAGAACTATCTCACTGTTGAGTCAATCAACCTTTATGCAATACTCAGCGAAAAGCTTGGCGAAAAAGGCTATGACGATGCAGTCGCATTCCTAAAGCAGTACGATATGAAAATCAGCCCCACAGCAGAAAAATGCATCAACGGTGAAATCACCATTGAACAACTCTTCAAGAACGGCGAGGTGGTATTTGAATGACAGCTATATACGTTATAATCAAGATTCTCACCTTCCCCGGTGCGATTACAAAAGCTTTCTTTGAGCAGATAATGTGCCGTATATTCAGATGCCCTGTTGAGGACAACCGCTACCTGCGTACAGACGAAATGTGCGGTCACGTAGAGCACGAGCTTATTGAAAAGCCTGCGGCAAGCTATTTCTACTGCCTTGTTCCGGGTCTGCTCAATTTCTCTCTTGCTGTTTCACTTTCCTGGTTCCCGATCATCAACATTGTTATGCTCGGCAACTACACAGGCTTTGTTGCCGCCTCTCCTCTGCTTTCAAAAATCATAACTGAGCCTATACTTGTTCAGACGGTTGATTTCCTCATTCCCTTCTTCTTCGTATGGCTCTGTGTTTCTCTTCTGAGCAACCTTTTCCCGCTGTATGAAGACGCACTTGTTATGAAGGAGCAGTACGGCAAGCTCAACAAGGCTGCAAAGGTTATCTTCTTCCCCGGCTACATCATTATGCGTGCCGGTGCTTGGCTTGAAAAGTACTCACTCACATTTGTAATTCTTGCAGTTATTACTTTCCTGCTTGCAATAGCAAAGCCGTAAAACAAATTAAAGCAAAAAAACAACTCCGTACAGAGCTTTCTGTACGGAGTTAATTTTTTATCAGCGGTATTTTAGCCGAGGGCAACCATACTGAAAACGAGTGCGAAAAGAGCAACCGTTTCACAAAGACCGACAACGGTGATGTACTGAGAGAAGCCCTTGCCTGTTTCTGCGAGTGCGTCTGCACCTGCGGCACCTGCCTTACCCTGAACAACAGCGGAAACTGCCATTGCAATACCTGATGCGATACCGAGACCGAAAAGGAATGCGGGGTCAGCTGTTGAGCCGTTCATCTGCTGCATAAGAAGGAAGCCGTAGATTGTCTGTGTAAGAGGAGCACCTGCGAAAACTGTAAGAATGAAGGGTGCTGCCTTATTGCTCATATAGCACTTCTTCCATGCACCGATTGATGCCTGGCCTGCGATACCGATACCGATTGCAGAGCCTGTTGCGGCAATACCCATTGCCAGAGCTGTTGCTAATAATCCTAAGTTCATAATTAACTCTCCTTATATAATCAGTTTGATTCTTTGAACGGTTTGAATTTATGTCCGCTCCAGGACATATCGAGATGCGATGAGAACTCAAGCGTGTTGAGTCGGATACCGTGAACGATGACGGACAGGACGTTGAGAATCATATTAAGTCCGTGACCGAAAACGAGGAGCACAATCGCAAGCACCATAAACATAAAGTTGCCGAGCAGAGGACCTGCAAGCTCGTTTACCGTTGCGGATATTGCCGCACCTGCAAGGCCGACAGCCCACAGACGGATATACGAAACTATGTCGGAGAAAACGTTTACAACGCCGAGAAGCACGGAAACAATGTTCTTCATACTCGCAAGCACGCTTTTTATAATGTTACCCTCATAGTTTGAGAAAACAAAACTGAGCACAAAGCCCATGCCTACAAGTGCAAGTGCAACCGTGCCTATGGGCACACCGCCGATAACGAGACCGAAGCTGAACACCTCGGCATTTACAACGAAGCTTAAAACAACGTAGTATATACCGATAAGCTGTAAGGCTGAGCCGATATCACCGAGAATCTTGACGGATTTTCTGTTGCGTACAGCCGCCTTGATATGAGCAACCGTAAGCTGAATCAGAGCCAGCGTGAAGCAGAAAATCTGCAGATTGTGTGCAGTGGTAAGACCTGCCTTGCCTTCAGTCCAGAACGGATACCATATTCTGTCAGCGTAAACGTTGGAGATTACGGGAATTGACAGCTTCTGGAGCCACTCGGGAATCTGTTCGGGTGAAAGACCGAACCAGGTACACGTAAGCGTACCCCAGAGGATAGTTGACAGACCGAAAAGCCCTACAAGCAGGAATGCGGGTGAAACCTCTTTTTTCGACACAAGAGATTTTATAATAAGTGCCGCAGCTGCTGCGGTAATCAGCAGGCCGTAGCCGCCGTCACCGAAAATAATACCGAAGAATATGAGTATAAAGCCGAGGAACCAGCCTGAAATATCATACTCGAAATAACCGGGCACAGTACCGAGGAAATCGGTAAGCGGATAGATAAGGCTGACAAACTTATTGTTTTTAAGCTTTGTCGGCACATTGTCTTCCTCAGTCGGGTCTTCGATAACGAGACCCCACGAGTTTTCTTTTGCCGCGGCTTTGAGCTTATCGGTGTTGTCTGCTTCAATGTAGCCTGTGAAGTACGAAACCGAAACGTTGTTTTCGTTAAGTGCTTCTTCCGACATACCCGTAGCGTAAACCTCAAACTCGATCTCTTTTTCGAAAGCTTCAACAGCTTCTCCTATGCTGTCGGCATACGCTGCGTAAGAGCCGAGCTTTGCGTTGATTTCTTCGACACGGCTGTTGATATCAACAAGCCTTTGTCTTATATGTGCCGTCGAAACACAAGGCAATTCAAAGCGGAAATTTTTTATCTTATCAAGTGCCTCTGTTTCATCCTCAGTTCCCTTGGTAATAACCGCAAACTTTACCGACGCTTTCGTTTTGCTCAAACAGATTGTTTTCATACTCTCATCGAGTGCTGAGTAAACGGAATCGGGTGCTTCCCAGAGTGAAACTTCATATCCTTTATCTGCAAGCTCTCTTATTTCATCGGGGTCAATTTCGCCCCAGCCTGCAAGCCTGTCAATTTCTGCCGAAAGTGCCGCACTTTCAGAAAGCAGATTCTTCTTTTCTTCAGTAAGCGAAGCAATCTCTTCCGACAGAGAAACAGCCTGAGCTGTATCAGCATCAACAGTCTTTATTTTTTTCTTTTTCTTCTTATCCGTTACCGTAAAGGCGGCACTTTCGAGAAGAGAAACCTTCTCCTTAAGCTCATCGAGCTTTTTGCCCGAGCCTTCGGTAATTTCAACGTGAAGAATACCGAGCCTTCGCAGCTTGCGAAGCGTTTCGGATTTTTTATCCCCCATAATAATGAGAGAAACTTTTTTCATAGGCACGATCATAACGAGTACACCTCCTGAGTTGAAGATGCGCTGTCACGAGCGGCAATCTTGCGTTTTGAAATTTTGGAACGCACAACGGCACTGACCTGCTGGTCTGCCAGATAAATAGAAATTTTTCTTATATTTTCCTGAGTTTCGGGGATTTTTACCTTTTCAAACAGGTTAACTCTCTGCGAGGTTGCAAGAAGCTCAGCCTCAAGCAGTCTCACCTGCTCATATAACACCTCTGCCTCAAGGTCAAGAAGCATCGCCTTTTCCATATGACTTGCGGCTATGTCAACCCACAGCGGAGTTTCGTACAAGTCATAGTCCCCTCTCGCAAAATCCGCACCCTCAAAGGTCGGTATTTCGACACCGGCAATATTGCCGTATCCCTTGCGGATATTGCTTACGGTTATTATACCGTCGGGGAAGGCTTCTTTTTCGCTGAAAACGGCAATCCACGAGCCGAAGCCTTTTTCAAGTGCTTCTTTCTCTTTCTTCACCGTTTTTGCTTTTGCTTCTATAGTTCTTATTTCAGCCTGAAGCTGTTGCTTTTTAAGTGTCAGTGTAGGCAAATATCTCCGGTACATCTTGAGTGCATCCTTCTGTACCTTTAACTCATTTTTAGTCAGTTTGATTTTTGCCAAATTTAATCCTCCTTACTTAACGGGCCAGAATTCGTCTGTAAGGTCGGACTTGATGCCGGTTTCATCCTTTTCAAAGCACTCTGCAAGAATCTCCCAACCGAGGTCAAGTGCTTCTTCAAGTGTAAGGTTGACCGACAGATCCATAAGCTTATCTTCAAACAGCTTACCGTATTTAAGCAGTTTTTCGTCCCAACGGCTCATTGAGAAGCCCATATTCTTCTTCTCAAGAGTTTCTCTGTAGGATGAGTACATACGGATCATTGAATCCATAAGTGCACGGTGGTCCTTACGGGTTTTGCCGTTGACGTTCTGCTTGAGTCGGGAAAGTGAGCCGAACGGCTCGATTCTGCCACCCTTGAGATAATACTGACCTTCTGTGATATAGCCTGTATTATCGGGGACGGGATGAGTAACGTCATCACCGGGCATTGTTGTAACCGCAAGAACGGTAACAGAGCCTGAATCGTTGAAGTCAACAGCCTTTTCGTAACGTGCGGCAAGCTGTGAATAAAGGTCACCGGGATAACCGCGGTTAGAGGGAACCTGCTCCTGAGTGATTGCAATTTCTTTCATCGCATCGGCAAAGTTGGTCATATCGGTAAGGAGCACCAATACGTCCTTATCCTGCAGAGCAAACTGCTCGGCAACTGCAAGAGCCATATCGGGAATCATCATACATTCAACCGTCGGGTCGGATGCTGTGTGAATGAACATAACTGTTTTGCTCAGTGCACCGCCGTTTGAAAGCTCCTCTTTAAAATAAAGGAAGTCGTCATACTTAAGACCCATACCGCCAAGGACAATAACGTCTGCCTCAGCCTGAAGAGCAATACGTGCAAGAAGCTGATTGTAAGGCTCACCTGAAATTGAGAAAATCGGAAGCTTCTGCGAAACAACCAGAGTGTTGAACATATCAATCATCGGGATGTTTGTACGCATCATACGGTTGGCGAGAATACGCTTTGTCGGGTTGACGGACGGACCGCCTATAGGCTGCATATTGTCGCTGAGTGCAGGGCCCTTATCTCTCGGCTCACCCGAGCCGTTGAAGATACGGCCGATAAGGTCATCGCTGAAAGAGACACGCATTTCGTGTCCGAGGAATCGCACCTCGTCACCCGTTGAAACGCCCTTGCCGCCTGCGAAAACCTGAAGCGAAACGATATCTCCGTCAATTTTATTTACCTGAGCGAGTGACTTACCGAATCTGGTATTGATCTGAGCCAGCTCGTTGTATCGGATACCCTCAGCCTTAACGGTAATAACGTTACCCGTAACGGATTCGATTTTGTTGTAAACCTTGCTCATTATCACTCACCACCCTTTAACAAAAGCTCTGCTTCCTGAGTCGTTTTACCGTTGCCCTCACTGTAAAGAGCATCGATTTCGCCCTCTGCTTTTTTAAATGCATCGCTTTCAAATTCCGTATAGTTCCAGTCAATAAATCTCTGACGGATACGGTTGAAGAAATCACGTGCACTGTCTTTATTGTCAAGTGCGTAGTCACTGCCGAGGACGTACACGAGCTTGTCTGTTACATAGCGCTGACGCAGAGTGCCGCAGTTTGATTCAACCAAATCAAATGAATTCTGCTGAAGATAAACCGAATCAAGCACCTCGGACTTAAGATAGATGATATAGTCCTCAAGGCTTGTACCCTCTTCACCGACAACCTTCATCATCGAGTTGATTTCATTACCGTGGAAAATCATATCTTTAAAGAAAGCTGACTTTGCAGAATCAATAACACATTTATACTTTGACCACGAAATAAGCGGGTCAATTGCAGGATATTTTCTTGCATCGGAGCGTTCACGTGAAAGGCCGTGGAATGCACCTACAACCTTAAGTGTTGCCTGGGTAACGGGCTCTTCAAAGTTACCGCCTGCGGGTGAAACCGTACCGCCGATTGTAACGGAGCCTGTAGTACCGTCGGGCAGACGGACGTAGCCTGCACGCTCATAGAATGCCGCGATATAAGATTCAAGATATGCGGGGAAAGCTTCTTCACCGGGGATTTCCTCGAGTCTGCCTGACATTTCACGCAGAGCCTGTGCCCAACGGGAAGTAGAGTCGGCAAGAAGAAGTACGTTCAGACCCATCTGACGGTAGTACTCGGCAAGAGTAACCGAGGTGTAAACCGAAGCCTCACGCGATGCAACGGGCATCGAAGAGGTATTGCAGATGATAATCGTACGCTCCATAAGAGAGCGGCCTGTTTTGGGGTCGGTAAGCTCGGGGAATTCGGTAAGTGTTTCAACAACCTCACCTGCTCGCTCACCGCAGGCAGCGATAATAACTATATCAACGTCAGCATATTTTGACGTCGTGTGCTGTAAAACTGTTTTACCTGCACCGAAGGGACCGGGTATACAGTAAGTGCCGCCCTTTGCTACGGGGAAAAGCGAGTCGATAAGACGTACTTTAGTCTCCATTGTTTCAACGGGTGCAAGTCTTTCGCTGTAGCAGTCAACCGCACGCTTTACCGGCCACTTGAATGACATTGAAACGTTGACCTCACGGCCGCGTTCATCAGTAATAACGGCAACCGTTTCGTTTACCGTATATTCGCCCTTATCTGCTATTGACTTGAGCTTGTATGTGCCAAGCAGATAGAACGGAATAAAAATCTTATGTGTAAAAGGGCCTTCGGGTACGGTGCCTATATATTCGCCTGCACGCAGTGTATCGCCTACCTTTGCAGTGGGTGTGAACTCCCACTTCTTTTCAGCGTCAAGACCTTCTGCATAAACACCGCGCTGAAGGAACCAGCCTGCCTGCTCAGCCAATACGGGAAGCGGATTCTGAAGTCCGTCGTAAATCTGTCCGAGAAGGCCGGGCCCAAGCTGTGCAGAGAGCATATCGCCGTCAAATTCGACGTCGTCGCCGCACTTGATACCGCCCGTCATTTCATAAACCTGAATCTGTGCTATGTCACCGCGTATGCGGATAACCTCACTCTTAAGCCTTGTGCCGTCAACAACAACATAGCAAAGCTCATTCATTGAAACGTTACCGTCAAACCTGACGGAAACAAGGTTACCGTTTACGCTTACAACCTTACCTTTTGTATCGGTCATTGTGTAACCTCCGATCTGTCCGAGTTAATAATGGAGTCGTAAATACTTCTGTAAGCGGCTTCACCGCTCGCTGTATCAAACTGTCTGATTCTTAAAATCAGCTTCAGTTTCAATCCGTAATAAAAAACAAATTCCTGCGAAAAAGTGTCCATAGGTCTGAGCTTCTCGAGAAAATCGAGCCTGTAGCGGTTAAGAAGCTTCTCGGCTTCAAGTGGGCTTTCGGCATCAACTGCCGCACGTGCAGTCTGAATCAGCTCTACGGGCAGTGATTTGTTTTCGGTATTAAACTGTTTGTCCGTTTTCTCTGCCCGAAGCTTTGCAAGCACAAGGCGAAGGTTACGTTCACCTTCATTCCACTTTTCAACCAGAGCCGAGCCCGTTTTTTCGGGTATCCTCGAGGGAGTAAGAGTAAGCGAATCAAGCACATCGCGTGCCTTTTTGCTGAGAAAACGGCTGCAAAGCTCAGTAAAACGCTCTTCGGAAATGGGCAGAGGCATATTCTCGCCGATTCCGTCAAGCGACGGCAACTGAGATACAAGATAATATTCAGCCATAATTATTCAGCCTCTTTCAGCAGTGCTGTAACTCTGGGGCTGAGATATGTCGAAAGCATATCCGTAACAGCCTCGGCAGAGTAATCGTAATAAGCCGCACCGTCCTTAACGGCAATGCGGAAACCGCCGTCAAAATTATCGTTCGCTTTAAGAGTAATACCACCCGATATCTTTTCTTTAAGAGCGGCAAGCAGAGTCTTCTCAAGAGAAGCAAGGTCATCTGCATTGAGAATTACCGATATATCCTCGGCATCGGGCTTTGCTGTCCAGCATTCAACAGCTTTTATAATGAGTGCCGCAAAATCATCTGATGAATATACGGCGTTTATGCTCTCGCCTGCTATTGCCTTAAGCTCCCTAGCAACACTTTCTCTGAAAGATATGAGCAGGTTGCGGCCTGCCTGGCGTATAGCATCTTCTGCCGATTTTACGGTGCGCTCGTTTTCAGCCTTAGCATCGGCAACCGTTTTTTCTGCCTGAGCCTTGGCATCGGCAATAATTCTGTCAGCCTCAGACTTTGCGGCTGTCAGTATAGCTTCTGCCTGAGCTTCAGCTGCCTGTACACCGTGTTTTTTAATCTGGTCAATAAGCTCCTGAAGTTGTATTTCCATAAAGCGTTCTCCTTTTTACATATAGTCGCATTTATAGTTATATAAATAATTATACTTTTATAAGATATCACACACAAAGTCAAATTGCAATAAAGATATCATTATTTTACGGTTGCTGACTATAGAAAATTCTCAACATTATTCCCGATATTCTGTTTAATTCTGCAATAAACTTTACATCACGCCGCCGATTTGGTAAACTGTTTTACATAACTGGGGGGTTTACTATGATTTTTAAAAGATTACTTGCCGCCGCTCTTTCCTTAACGTTAGCTTTGTCCTGCACAGCATGCGGCAGACAGGCAGAAAACGAAGCCGTTACCGAATCTGAAACGTTGTACGTACCTGAAGAAAATATAACAACTGCAGTCACCGAAATTACAACTGCTCCCGAAGATATTACGGCTGAAGTTCCAACTGAAGAAACCACTGCGGCAACAACCGCTCAGCCAACAGAAAAATCCAAAGCCGAAATAGTTGCAATGTACAAGGCAGCTGCAGAAAAAACACATAAGAGTGCCAAAACCTACCGCACAATATCGCTGGTGGATTTTTCCATAAACAACGGTCAGTACGCAAACGTTATTGACTTTGTTATGCCTATAATAGGCAAATTACTATCCAATAATTCAGAAGAGGTTGACGGAATCACAGGCGGCTTCAAAAACCTTACAGAAGCCGACGTAAAAGCAGCAAAAACATATACCGTCGGTGACAAAACCGTAATCGAGTTCACCTTGCACGAGCAGAGAGGCGGCCCGCGTGACAGCGAATTCAGCGGCTCTGTAGGTCACGCAATAACGGCTGTAGGTGACATAGGCTACGTCACCGACCAGATAAAAGACCTCGGTATTCCGCTCGAGATTTCGGACGAGCATACATATATTTATTATACAAACCCCACCGTAAAAGTACTTATAGACAGCAACGGAAAAATTGTAAACGGCACGTGGAGCTATACCGTTACAATCAATTTAAATCAGTATAAAGTCGGCAAAACTACCGTTGAGTCAACAAAAATTGTTATGAACAACGTGCTCACGGTTGCAGGCGGATTCAAGAAATAAAAGGAGATTTTATTATGAAAAAAATTATTTCTCTCATTCTTATTGCGGCTACGGTTTTTGCACTTGGTTGCCCTGCTTTTGCGGCAGGTGAAACAGCCGACACCGTTACAGGCTTCACCGCAGACGATTTTCTTACCACTAAAGGTCAGGATATAGTAAACCGCAAGGGTGAAAAGGTTAGGCTCAAGGGTGTAAACCTCGGTGCGTGGATGATATTTGAAGGCTGGCTCTGCCCTTATGAGGATGACCTTGACCACTACACCGTACTCGAAAAGCTGACAGAGCGTTTTGGTGAAGAAAAGGCTTACGAGCTTTTTAACACTTATATGGACAACTGGATTACTGAGTACGACCTTGATGAAATCAAAAAGATGGGCTTCAACTGCGTACGTGTGCCCTTCTGGTTCAGAAACTTTTACTATGATGACAACGGCAGAAAGATTCTCGACGAAAACGGCGAGTGGGATTTTTCACGCCTTGAGTGGGTTGTAAGTGAGTGTGCAGAGCGTAAGCTTTACGTTGTGCTTGATATGCACGGTGCAGTAGGCTACCAGAGCGACGCACCCCACAGCGGTAAAGGTCACTCTGTAGGTCTTTATGCCGATACAGAGCAGGGTGAGCGTTACCGTGAACTGACTGACGAGCTGTGGACAGAGATTGCGACACGCTTCAAGGATGAGCCTGCAGTTGCAATGTACGACCTGCTCAACGAGCCGATGTGCGACGTTGAAGCAACAGAGTTTGAGCGCAGAAAAAACAACGAAATGATTTACACCCGACTCTACGATACAATACGTACAGTCGACAGTGAGCACATCATCACAATGGAAGCAATCTGGACTGCAATCGCACTGCCCCTTGCATGGACAAAGGGCTGGGAAAACGTAGTATATCAGGTGCATTTCTATAACAACTCAAACTTCATTTTCAACTTCTTTGCATGGGTTACAAAGTTCATTTACTCCGACGTGCCGATGATGATGGGCGAGTTTTATCCTCACCAGAAAACAACGTGGGACAACTGTTTCAGAACTCTCGACAAGGCAAATTACAGCTGGTTCCTCTGGACTTACAAGGCTACGGGTCACGGAATGTGGAGTTCCGACTGGTGCCTGCGCGGCAGTAAAAACGGCTTTGAGCGTGTAAATGTAGATAAGGATTCTTACGAAGAAATTGCCCGCAAGTGGGGCGAATGTATCCGCACCGAAAACGGATTCCAGGACAGCGGACATTATGACAGAGATGTAAAAGAGTTTATCTGACATTGCATATCAAATTCCAATTATACCGTACGGGCGATTCACAAATCACCCATTTTCTCTAAACATGTCATTCTGAGCGAAGCGAAGAATCTTAAAATAGAAATAATTGATAATATTGAATAGATAATAAATAATAGTTTTTCGCTGTGAAACCAACACCATAGGGGTCGGCGATTTTCGACGACCCGTTATTCCGTAGGGGCGGCCATTGGCCGTCCGCTTTTCACTTCTCAAGGCTCCCTCATTGAGGGAGTATAAAACCTTTCACTTTTTCAAAATGACATAAAACAACAGAGCCGCAGACGTTAAATCTGCGGCTCTGTTTTTATGTTTTATCTTAACCGATGAATTTGATTGTAAGAATCTTCTTGCCTGTGATTTCAAAGTCAACGAAGCCGTCTGCATTAACGGTGAGGGGAGCTTCATCAAGCTCTTCGAGTGTTACAAGCTTGACTTCCTTCCACTGCTTGCCTGAGTATGCGGGCAGCTCAAACTCTGCCTGCTGACGCTCAACGGGTGACTGTGCCTTTTCAATCGGAGCAATGCCGCCGTTGAGACGGATAGCGTTCTTAACAGCCTTGTCGGAGGGGTTGAACAGACGTACTACCCAGCCTTCGCCGTCCTCGCTCTTCTTGATTGCGCTGACATTGAGGTTCTCATCCTTAAGCTCAAGGAATGAGTGGTCAAGCGGATTCTTGCCGTGAGCTGTGGGAGCAATCTGGCCGATTGTGAGATAGAGGTTGAAACGCTCGCTCTCCTGCCATACGTTTGCTTCTTCCCAGTTGCCCTTGTGCGGCATAAATGCATAGCGGAATGTGTTCTTGCCTATGCACTGTGAGCCCTTATCCCAATCGCTGTAGTTCTGCATATCCTTTGTAACGCAGATACGAAGCGGATAAGCACGGATGAGTGAGAGATAAAGTGTGCCTTCCTCATCGTCTGCAGCCTCATAAGCCTTAAGACCTGTGTTGAGAAGAGCTGCACCGTTTGTGCCGTCAGTGATGCTGACGAAGGAGTTCATCGGGTGCTCTGTCATCGGAGGCTCATCATAGAGTGAGTAATCGGGCTTTGCAATCGGACGTGATACAACGTCGAACTGACCCTGAGAATCTGCATACTCTGCCTTGATGCCTGTCGGGAAACCGACCTGGAGGTAATGGTCCTCACAGCGGTTGTTGATTGTTGTCTCAATCTCAACAAACTTTGCACCCTTGCGGAGTGTTACAAGGCTCTCGATATCAACGGGCAGCTTGTGCTCACTTCTGGATTTCTCGTCAAAAGCTCTCTTTTCGGGGAGCTCCCAACGCATTGCAATCTTGTAAGTTGTTTCAAACTCGCCTTCGCGAAGGAGAGTAATTGTTGCCTGCTCGCCGAGAGTTGTGAAGGTCTCGTCAGTTTCGGGTGCAACGTGCTGCCAGGGGTTGCCGATTTCGCCGCTGTCTTTGAAGTAGCCGAGGTTGTTGAACACCTTGCCTGTCTCTTTCTCAACAACGTTGAACGTACCGTTGTGGTTGAAAGAAACCTTGAGATACTCGTTCTCCATAACCTGAGTTGTCTTTACAAGTGTAACGGGTGTTGTTGCACGAACATTGTAAAGAGGACGGATTTTGAGTGTTTTATAACCCATTGCAGGTACATCCTTAACCTCAGCAGCAATAAGGTACTGCTCTGTGTGAAGAACGTTTGCCGTATCGTTGGGGTTCTGGATAATCTGTGCGTTTGCCTTGTTAGTTGTGAGAATCTGATACTTGATCTTCTCGCCGTTTGTGTCGAGAATTTCGAAGCTGTCTGCCTTCCACTCTGCAGGAATTTCGACACGCATATTTACTGTTTCTGTTCTCTTGAAGGGAGCAGGGTTGAAGAGTACAACTGCTACGTCGTTACGGTCGAATGACTTGAGGTCGATATCACCTGCGATATCCATAAATGCACGCTCAAATACGCACATTGAAAGCTCACGTGACTGTCTGTAACGGGACATAACATCCTCGTAAACAACGTCACGTCCGCAAGCACCGATACTGTCGTGGCCGTGGTTCTGAAGAAGATAGTTGTATGAAAGGTCGATGAAATTCTGGGGATAGGGTGCACCGGAGAGAGATGCGAAGACAGACATAGGCTCAGCATAGTTGATGAGTCTGCGCTCTGTATCGAAATTCTCCTGCTTGATGTATGTACGTGCGGAAAGAATCCAGCCGCAAAGCTCGCTTACGCTGCCCTTTGTGTAGGGGTCGCGCATTTCACCGCGGAGTACGGGTGAATCGGGCTTGAAGTTGTCGATAATGCCCTGCTCCATCTCCTTGAGAGTGCTGTGGAAAACGTCTGCCTCGGGAAGAGCTGCGTCAAGGTCTTTGATAAGCTGTACTTCACGTGCATCGGGGCAGGATGAGTCGTGACCTGCTGACCAGAAGCGGTGCTGAGTTGTCCAGTCTTTGTCCTGCTCTTTAACAGCCTGCTCTGCTCTTGCCTGAACGTTTTCACTGTGATACTCGTAGAAAGGATGTGTGTACTGGTAGTCGAGCTTCCAGTCACGGTCAATCAGCTTGAAAACACCGTTGTTGTCGTTCCAGAGCATATCACGGTTGTTCTCGTCAGCCTGGTTGAAGTAAACGGGACGCTGTACAACGTACCAGATATTATAACGCGGACGCTTTGCAAGACGGGAAGCGTATATGCGTGTGCCGTCGGGGCTCTCCCAATAGAATTCGGAGTTGGGTGCCTTATATTCGTTGATACCTCTGTAGAAAGAAGCAAAGTGAATACCGAAGCCGGAGTAAATCTGGGGAAGCTGTGAAATCTGACCCCAGCCGAAGGGTGAGTAGCCGGTCTTGCTGATGCCGCCCATCTCCTTGCCGATTTTGTGACCGAGGAGGAGGTTACGGATGAGAGCCTCACTGCCTACAGTGAACTCGTCAGGCAGACAGAACCAGGGGCCGACAGCAATTCTGCCCTCTTTAATATATTTCTGAAGCTTTTCCTTTTTTTCGGGATATACCTCGAGATAATCCTGGATAGGCATTGTCTGTGAGTCGAGGTGGAAATGTCTGTAATCAGGGTATCTGTCGAGAATATCAAGCAGCATATCGAGCATATAGCCGAGCATATACTGTGTGCGGCGTGCTGAGAAACGCCACTCTCTGTCCCAGTGTGTGTTTGATATAAAGTGACACTGGAGCTTATCTTTATTTTCCATTGATAGACCTCCTTAGCCTTTGATAATTTTCATAATCTCTTCAAAATTGTTGCAGAAGTGTGAGCATACAGCCTTTGTACCGCTGGACTCGATATTGCCGCCTGCGATACCGATTGTGGTGTAGCCTGCAAGACGTACGGAGCAAGCACCTGCACCGCTGTCCTCAATACCGACAACTCTGCTTCTGTCTGCAAATGCTTCGCCGAGACCGACGATTGACGTTTCGCTGTAGAGCCACGGATGGGGCTTGGGTGAAAGCTCGCCGAGTGTACCTACGCTGCCCTTGCGAAGCGGGAAGCCTGCAGAGATGATTGCATCGTAGAAATCCTTGGGGTCGCCCATACCGAGGGTCTTGAATGCGGAAAGAATTTCGGGCCATGCCTTCTCGTAAAGGCCGGAAGTGACAAGACCGATTTTGATACCCATACTCTTAAGCTCAAGCAGGAAATCCTTAACACCCTGAGTAGGTGTGAAAGCACCGTCCTTACCTCTGCCTGCCATAATTTCTTCCATTTCACGGTGAGTGTGTTCAAAGTAGAAATCTCTTGCCTTGTCAAGTGAAGCGCCGGGGCAGTATTTGTCAATGCAATACTGAAGATGCTCTGAAACGCTGTGACCTGAAACATAAGGAAGGTCAGCTTCTTCAAGCTCAAACTTGGGGTTGCCGAGAAGGCTTGCAATGCTCATCTGAATAATCCAGATCCAGAATTCTTCACTTCTTACCGTTGTGCCGTCAAGGTCCATAAGCACAGCCTTAACAGGCATTTCAAGCTTAACGGGCTGAACGGGGTAATATGTGGGGTAAGCAATGGCTGACTTAACGCAAGCAAGTGAGCTGTCGCCGAATGAAACGAACTCAACCTTTTCATCGCCTGTTGCAACAATGTCAACAACGCCGTTTTTGCCTGTTACAAATCTGCCGTCCTCAGTTTTTTCAAGCAAGTGAAAACCGCTTTCGGGTCCAACCTCACCGAGGTCGGGGATTAAAATT
>JAZSEX010000083.1:0-17906 GCA_045531935.1 Acutalibacteraceae bacterium
GGTACGGCGGCGTACCCCTCCAGCGTACTTATGAACTGTATCCCTGCAAAGCTTGCAGGTTGCGATGAAATTGTTATGGTTACACCTCCTTCAAAGGATGGCAGCATCAAGCCTGCAATCCTCGTTGCGGCTAAAATCGCAGGTGTTGACCGTATTTTCAAGGTAGGCGGTGCTCAGGCTGTTGCCGCACTTGCATATTCTACCGAAACTATTCCGCAGGTCGATAAAATTGTCGGCCCCGGCAACGTTTTTGTTGCTGAAGCAAAACGTCAGGTATTCGGCACTGTTGCAATCGATATGATTGCAGGTCCGAGCGAAATTCTTGTTATTGCCGACGGTACATGTAACCCCAAGTTTGTTGCAGCCGATATGCTTTCTCAGGCTGAGCACGATAAAAATGCAAGTGCCGTACTTGTAACAGACAGTATCGACCTTGCAAAAGCTGTCAGTGCAGAGCTTGAGGTGCAGATTCCTCAGCTTTCACGTGCCGAAATCGCACGTGTTTCTGTTGACAATAACGGTAAGATTATCGTTGTCGACGACCTTAATAAGGCAATCGAGATGTCAAACGCTATTGCTCCCGAGCATCTTGAGGTTTGTGTCGACCGTCCGTTTGACCTGCTTCCTCTCATCCGTAACGCAGGCTCCGTATTCCTCGGTAAAAACTGTCCCGAAGCACTCGGCGACTACTTTGCAGGCCCCAACCATACACTTCCCACAAGCGGTACAGCACGCTTCTCAAGCCCTCTTTCGGTCGATGATTTTGTCAAGAAGTCATCCTTTATGTCCTACTCACAGCAGGCTCTTGAAGCTGTCTATGAGAAGATTGATGCCTTCGCACAGAAGGAAGGACTTCAGGCACACGGCAAGTCCGTAACAGTAAGATTTGAAGACTAATTAAATTTTCGGAGTAACACACTATGAGCAGATTTTTCAGCCGCAGATTTGATTCTCTTACGGCTTATACACCGGGCGAACAGCCGCAGGATCAGCAGTACATAAAACTCAATACAAACGAGTCACCGTTTGAGCCTTCACCCGAAGTGATAAAGGCTTTGAACAGTGACGAGGTCGCAAAACTCAGGCTTTATTCCGATCCCGAGTGTAAACGCACAGTGCAGGCTATAGCCGATTACTACGGCGTAGATAGCAAAAACGTTGTCCTCGGTAACGGCTCAGATGAAATTCTTTCTTTCATCTTCCAGGCTTATTGCGACAGCGACACACCCGTTGCTTTCCCCGATATAAGCTACGGCTTTTATTCGGTGTTTGCACGTCTTTACGGTATTGAGGCTTATGTTATACCGCTTAAAGAGGATTATTCACTCGATGTCAATGACTACTGCGGTATCGGTAAAACTGTCGTTATTGCTAACCCCAACGCACCTACGGGTATGGCTGTAAGTCTTGCGGATATCGAGAAGCTTCTTGTTTCAAATCCCGATAATATCGTTGTTATCGACGAGGCTTATGTCGATTTCGGTGCAGACAGTGCAGTTGCTCTTACAAAGAAATACTCTAACCTCATAGTTGTGCAGACTTTTTCAAAGTCACGTCAGCTTGCAGGTGCAAGACTCGGCTTTGCTATTGCACACGAGGATATAATAACCGACCTTAATACGATCCGTTTTTCAACCAACCCCTATAATATCAACCGCCTTACTCTGCTTGCAGGGGAAGCTTCAATAAAAGACACGGCTTATTTCGAGTCAACACGTGCCGAGATAATTGTTAACCGCGAGTATACGGCGGCAGAGCTTAAAAAACGCGGCTTCAGAGTGTTGCCGTCAAAAACAAATTTTGTCTTTGCCGCACATAAAACTGCGAGCGGTGAAGAGCTTTACTCAAAGCTCAAAGCAAGAGGTATTCTCGTGCGTTACTTCAATAAAGAGCGTCTTTCCGATTTCCTGCGTATCACTATCGGTACAAAAGAGCAGATGGATGCTTTACTTAATACGTTAGACGCAATTCTGTCAGAAAGGGAATGAAAAAATATGCGTAAAAGTGAAATTATCAGAAACACAGCCGAAACCCGCATCAAGCTTAGTCTCGACCTTGACGGCAGCGGCAAAAGCAATATCAATACAGGCTGCGGTTTCCTTGACCATATGCTGACTCTTTTTGCAAAACACGGCCGTTTTGACCTTGATGTTTTCTGCGAGGGTGATACAAACGTCGATTATCACCACACTGTCGAGGATATCGGCATCTGTCTCGGTCAGGCTTTTGCTCAGTCTCTGGGCAATATGGCAGGTATAAAGCGTTACGGCGATATTATGCTTCCTATGGATGAGTCGCTTGTGCTGTGTGCCGTCGATATTTCGGGCAGGTCACACTTAAGCCTTGACCTCGGTGATATCAAGCCCACGGTAGGCGATTTCGATACCGAGCTTGTTTCCGAGTTTCTTCTCGGCTTTGTGCGTAATGCTAAAATGACTCTTCATATCAAGCTGCTTTACGGCTCCAATACACACCACATTATCGAGGGCAGCTTCAAGGCTCTTGCACGTGTGCTTGGTAATGCCGTAAGCATTGATGAAAAATACAGTAACGAAATTCCGTCAACTAAGGGAGTGCTTTAATTTTGCTTGCAATTATTGATTACGGTGTCGGCAACATTTTTTCGCTCTATTCTTCTTTTAAGTTTATCGGCGAAGATGTTGTGCTGACTAACGATAAAAAGGTTATTGATTCCTGCTCTCATATCATTCTGCCCGGTGTCGGTGCTTTTGCCGATGCAAAGCGTAAGCTCGACGAAAGCGGTATGGCAGATGTTGTCAAGGAGCAGGTCAAAACAGGTAAACCCCTTATGGGTATTTGCCTGGGTATGCAGATGCTTTTTGATAAAAGCCTCGAATACGGTGAGCACGCAGGTCTCGGTCTTATCGGCGGCAGTGTTATGCCGATTTCCGATGTTATTCCGTCTGACCTTAAAATTCCGCATATCGGCTGGAATTCGCTTGAGTTCACACGTGACAGCAAGCTGTTCAAGTATATAAATAACGGCGACCACGTCTATTTTGTACATTCCTTCTACGCGGCAGACTGTGCCAATGATACTATCGCCGTGTCCGAATACGGTGCACCGCTTACTGCGGCTGTCGCAAAGGATAATGTCTATGGCTGTCAGTTCCACCCCGAGAAGAGCGGCGAGGTTGGCCTTAATATCCTCAAAGCATTCTGTGAGTTGTAAGAGGTGAGTGAAATATGAAGCTTTTTCCTGCTATAGATTTAAAAGATAAGCAGGTCGTCCGTCTCTATAAGGGCGACTATAATCAGATGACAGTCTACGGCACAAATCCCCTTGAAACCGCAAAGGGATTCAAGGCGGCGGGTGCCGAGTATCTTCACGTTGTTGACCTTGACGGTGCAAAGGATGGCGACAACCCCAATTTCGAGATTGTTGCCGACCTTGCAAAAGACAGCGGCCTTAAGGTTGAAATCGGCGGCGGTATCCGTAGTGAAGAGATAATAAAGAAATATATTGACGCAGGCGTAATGCGTGTCATCCTCGGTACTGTCGCAATTTCAAATCCCGATTTTGTTGCCGAAATGGTATCAAAGTACGGCGATAAAATTGCTGTCGGTGTCGATATGCTCGACGGTAAGGTTGCAACCCACGGCTGGACTAACGTATCCGAGGTTAACGGCTTTGAGTTTTGCGAGAAGCTTGAAGCTATGGGTGTTGCTACCGTAATTTGTACCGATATTTCAAAGGACGGTGCAATGCAGGGCACAAACCGTGAGCTTTACCGTGAAATGGCAACACGTTTTAAGTTCGATACTGTAGCTTCGGGCGGTGTGTCAACTCTTGACGATGTCAAGGCGCTTAACGATATGAACGTCTACGGTGCAATCCTCGGCAAGGCACTCTACACAGGTGCAATTAAGCTTGCCGATGCAGTTAAGATAACAGCGGGGGACAGATAAATGATTACAAAAAGAATAATTCCCTGCCTGGATGTTAAAAACGGCAGGGTAGTAAAAGGTGTTAATTTTGAAGGCTTGAGCGATGTTTCTTCACCTGTCGAGCTTGCTGATTATTACAGCCGTGCAGGTGCTGATGAGCTTGTTTTCTACGATATAACAGCCTCTGTCGAGGGCAGACAGATTTTCACCGACATACTCAAAGAAGCCGCTTCCAAGATTTTTATTCCGCTTACAGTCGGCGGCGGTATTTCTACGCTTGACGATTTTGAGCGTGTGCTCAAGTGCGGTGCCGATAAGGTCAGCGTCAACTCGGGTGCAATCAAAAACCCGTCAATTATCGGTGAGGCTGCAAAAAAATACGGCGACCAGTGTGTTGTCCTCTCTGCCGATATCAAGCGTGTTGACGGTAAGTTCAAGGTCTTCAAAAACGGCGGCAGAGTCAATACCGGGCTTGATGCTCTTGAGTGGATTAAATTCGGTGTTGACAGCGGTGCAGGTGAAATTGTTGTCAACAGCATCGATACCGACGGTGTCAAGCAGGGCTTCGACCTTGAGATGCTCGAGGCTGTCTGCAATATAGTTTCCGTACCCGTTATCGCTTCGGGCGGTGCAGGCTGTATCGATGACTTTACAAAGCTGTTCAAAACTCTCCCCGGTGTTGATGCAGGTCTTGCCGCTTCTATTTTCCATTTCGGTGAGGTTACAATAGACGAGCTCAAGCGTGAGCTTAACAAAAATGATATAAATGTGAGGATATAAAAATGCTTAATATTGATGAACTTAAGTTTGATTCAAAGGGTCTTATCCCTGCTGTTGTTGTTGACTATATGAGTAAGAAGGTGCTCACTGTTGCTTATATGAACAGAGAGAGCCTTGAAATCACACTTGAAGAGGGTAAAACCTGCTTCTGGTCACGCTCCCGTCAGAAGCTCTGGAGAAAGGGCGAAACATCGGGCAACTACCAGCACGTTATGAGCATTACTGCTGACTGCGATAAGGATGCTCTTGTTATTAAAGTTAAGAAGGACGGTCCCGCTTGCCATAAGGGTACAGATTCCTGCTTCACAAAGCCCGTTTACTGTAAGGAAGGCTATAAGGATTTCTCAATCCAGGGTCTTGAGGAGCTTCTCAAATCCCGCAAGGCAAATCCCCCTGCAGGCTCATACACAAGCTACCTCTTCGAAAAGGGTATCGATAAAATCCTCAAGAAGGTAGGCGAGGAGTCTACCGAGGTTATCATCGCCGCTAAGGCAGACGATAAGAAAGAAACTATCTACGAGGTTGCCGACCTTGCATACCACGTAATGGTTATGATGGTCGAAATGGGCATCTCAACCGAGGATATCCTTGCCGAGCTTGCTTCCCGCCACGTCATCGACCATAAGGTAAAACAGGAGAAGATGACAAAATAAAAAATATTGCGGATAAACTCGTGATATGATGTTCTTTCGTCCGCTCGAAATATCTCGATATTCCTTCGGGGCAAAGAAAACGCCGTCTCATCGGTTTTCTCGCAATATTTAAAAAGAAGCGGACAAAACAGCGATATGTTGTATTTTGCTCATTTGAAATTAAAAATCAATTATGAATAATACATATCCCAAACGAAAACCAACCCGTTTGAAAAATTATGATTATGGCAGTAACGGTGCATACTTTATAACTATATGCACCCATAACCGAAAGAAGCTGTTATCCGAAATTGTAGGGGAGGGTCTCCGTGCCCTCCCGACAATACAACTTACAGAAATAGGTTATCATGTAAAATCAGCCATTGAGTATATGCAGGATAATTATGCTCACATAACCGTAGATAATTACATAATAATGCCGAATCATATTCATTTGCTTGTAGTAATCAGCAATGAATCGGGAGGGCGTGGAAACCCTCCCCTACAAGATGTGATTGGTTACTTAAAATCATACACAACCAAACTTTATGGCGGTTGTTTGTGGCAACGCTCCTTTCACGACCATATTATCCGTGACGATGACGACTATAACAAAATTTACGATTACATCAAGTATAACCACCTTAAATGGACTACTGATTGTTTCTTTGCAGAATAAATACGGAGGGATATTATATGATTACTATATTTAATCGCAAGGAAATCCTTGTTACCCGCGACCTGACAGCACTCAGAAAATGCACCGATGACCTTAATGCAAAGGGTATTGAATACAAGGTTGTCACCAACTCTTTCGGCAGTCCCGACAGATATCACGGTATACCCGGTATTCAGACAGAAAATGCCTACGAATACAAAGTCTATGTGAATAAAAAGAGTATGTAAAAAACAGCTCAACCAATCGGTTGAGCTGTTTCGTTTATAGTTTATTTATCGTTTTACGGTATTGTTATCTATATAATTCCATATTTCAAGGTAATCTTTTTCTCCCCTGATTATGTGGTCATTATACGAGTTTTGCCAAATATTTTTGCCGTACACACGATTGCAATATCGTTTGAACATGGATACGAACTTAGGTATAGTTTCATTCGTAGGGTTCGGCGCTTGCGACGAACCGCTATCGGTATTGCAGTTTTGTACAACAATAATCATGTGGATGTGATTTGGCATAATAATATACTTGTCTATATAAACATTATCATATTTTTCGTTCATAATAGAAATATATTTTTTTGCTACTGTGCCGTATTCGGAAAGGATAATCTGCGGTGCGTCGTAAACGCCGCACCCTGCAATTTTGCCCAATAATGGCTCTTTATTCTTTACACATATCGTAATAAAATACGCTCCGTTATCAGAATAATTATACCCTTTCAGTCTTGTCGGCTTTCTTTTAGGATAATTCATAGGTTTAGTAAATATCTTACGCCTTATGCCATTTTACGCCCTGGGGTGTGTCTTCAAGCACAATTCCCATTGCCTTGATTTTGTCTCTGATTTCGTCAGCAAGTGCCCAGTTTTTGTCTTTTCTTGCCTGTGCACGCTGTGCGATGAGCTCTTCAACCTCATCGTCAAGGTTTGCCTTACTTCTGTTATATACAATACCGAGCACATCTGTCATCTCGTCAAATGCCTTAGCTGCAAGCTCAAGTGTTGCCTTGTTTGCACCTGCGGCAATAACTGTGTTGATATCACGTACAAGCTCAAATACAGCAGCGATAGCGTCTGCAGTGTTCATATCGTCATCCATAGCTGTGATAAACTGCTGAATTCTGCCGTGTACCTTGTCGTTGAAGCTGTTGTCAAGTTCACCGTCAACTGCGTTTTCAAGTGCAAAATCAAGGTTGTTACGGCAGGTGTAAAGTCTTTCAAGCGAAGCCTTGCACTGTTCAATGATTTCCGTGTTGTAGTTGATGGGGCTGCGGTAGTGAGAAGAGATAAGGAAGTATCTTACAGGCTCATAGCCGTATTTCTCTGCAACGTCGCGTACTGTGAAGAAGTTGCCGAGTGACTTTGACATCTTGACATTATCAACGTTGATGTAGCCGTTGTGCATCCAGTAGTTTGCAAAGCTTGCACCGTTGCAGCACTCACTCTGTGCAATTTCATTCTCGTGGTGGGGGAATATGAGGTCCTGACCGCCGCAGTGAATGTCGATTGTTGTGCCGAGGTAACGGCGTACCATTGCCGAGCATTCAATGTGCCAGCCGGGTCTGCCGTGACCCCACGGTGACTCCCAGTAGGGTTCGCCGGGCTTTGCACCCTTCCACAGTGCGAAGTCCATAGGCTCGTGTTTGATTTCTTCTACGTTGATTCTTGCACCTGCCTCAAGCTCCTCAAGCGGCTGATGTGAAAGCTTGCCGTACTCGTCAAACTTCTTGGGGCTGAAGTAAACGTCGCCGTCAACAGCGTACGCATAGCCTTTTTCGATAAGAGTCGAGATAATATTGATAATTTCGTCAATGTTTTCCGTTGCCTTGGGGTGTACGGTAGCTTCACGTACGTTCATACCCTTGGCATCTTTCCAGAATTCCTCAATGTATTTCTCACTGACCTCTTTGTATGTCAGACCTTCCTCGTTTGCACGGCGGATAATCTTGTCGTCAATATCGGTAAAGTTCTGTACAAACTTAACGTCATAGCCTCTGTATTCCATATAGCGGCGGAGTACGTCAAATACGCAAAGCGGTCTTGCGTTACCGATGTGGATAAAGTTGTAAACCGTAGGGCCGCAGGCATAAATCTTAAGCACACCGGGTTCTATTGTTTTAAGTTCTTGCTTTGTGCGTGTGAGAGTGTTGAAAATTTTCATTTATTTTTTCTCCTCTTCTAAAGATTTGATTTTTTTGTTAAGCTTATCTATCTGAATCTGCATCTTGCAAAGCTCCATAGCAATCGGGTCTGGAATGTGAATCTGGTCAAGGTCGTCAACACGCTTGCCGTTTTGCTTTACAACTCTTGCAGGTACACCTACTGCCGTTGAGTTGGGCGGTATCTCGTCAAGTACAACCGCACCTGCGGCAATGTTGGTGTTATCTCCTACGGTGAATGGGCCGAGCACCTTTGCACCCGCACCTATCAGCACGTTGTTGCCTATTGTCGGGTGACGCTTACCCGTGTGGTGACCTGTACCGCCGAGGGTTACACCCTGGTAAATCGTAACGTCGTTACCTATAACGGCAGTCTCACCGATTACAACGCCCGTACCGTGGTCAATAAAAAACCTCTTGCCGATTTTAGCGGCAGGGTGTATTTCAATTCCCGTCTTTTTAACACATCTCTGCGAAATCAGTCTTGCAAGGAAAAACAGCTTGTGGTTATAGCAAAAATATGCTCTGCGGTGCATCCTTACAGCCTTGAGTCCGGGGTAAAGGAAAAATATTTCAAGCCAAGAGCGTGCCGCAGGGTCACGTTCTTTTACGCACTGTATGTCTTCTCTGAGTTGTCTGAACAAATTATCACCTCTGATATAAAAAAACTCCGCCACCCTGTATGGGTGACGGAGGCGATTAAGGTCGCGGTTCCACTCCGACATTATACTCGGTAAGGTTCTGTAAAACCTTCAGCCTGTAACGGGGCTTACCGTACGGCCATTTCCTGCCGTAAGCTAACGGGGTGCATTCCCGTATATCAGCTGACAGTGTGCTTGCAGCAGGGTGCACACCTCTCTGTGAAAGCTGAAAGGCTACGGTACTTCTTCCCGATCAAAGCTTTTGAAATTTTCTTATAATATTATATGCAAATTATTTTGAGAAGTCAATTGTTTTTTTAGCCTGAACAAGATAAACTATGCCCGAAATCGCCGCAAGTGCCGCGGTGATCCAAATCATAATGTTGGATACAAACGCAAAATGCACCTTAAGGAAACCGAATGTATCAACAAGGTCGCCCCACAGAAGAATTATAATTGTGAATGCCATCTGTGTTGCAGTTTTTACTTTACCCCAGATATTTGCAGGCACAACAATGTTCTGTGCGGCAGAAATAAGTCTCATTGATGTTACGATAAACTCTCTGGTGAGAATTATAAATACGGGCCACGCATCGCAGAGTCCCTCCTGAATAAAGGCAAGCAGGGCAGCAGTAGTCAGCATTTTGTCTGCAACAGGGTCAAGAAACTTACCGAATGTTGTAATCTGGTTATACTTTCTTGCAAGCTTGCCGTCAACCGCATCTGTTATCGAAGCAACCGAAAATATGATTGCACCTATAAGAAAACGGTGGGGGATTGAGCTTAAAAAAGCAAGCATAAACAGCGGCGTGATAATAACTCTTGCAATAGTCAGTTTGTTTGGTGTGTTCATTTACTCAGCCTCTCCGATGAGATCATACTCATCTGTGTTGATAATTGTAACAGTACAGAAATCACCTTCACCGTAATCCTTACTGCTTGTGAATTTGACTACGCAGTCAATTTCGGGTGCGTCCATATATGTTCTGCCCGTGTAGCTGTCGCTGTAAGCATCGTAACCTTCAACAAGTACCTCAAAGCTCTTGCCGATGTAGCTGTTGTGCTTGTCAAGTACGATATCGTACTGGTCGTTCATTATTATTTCCTGCCTATGGAGCTTTGTGTGCTCGTCAAGCTGGTCTTCGAATTCTGCGGCAGGTGTACCTTCCTCAGCTGAATAAGCAAAGCAACCAAGATGGTCAAACTCTGTTTCGTTTACAAACAGTGCGAGGTTTTCAAACTCTTCCTCTGTTTCACCGGGAAAGCCCGTAATGAATGTTGTTCGTACGATTATGTCTGGCATTCTGTCCCTGAGCTTTGCAATAAGCTCTTTTACTTGCTGCTGTGTGCCTCTGCGGTTCATTCGCTTGAGTACGTTGTCATCAGCGTGCTGAAGCGGCAGGTCTACGTAATGCAGTACCTTTGGCAGTGTAGCCATAGCTTCAATAAGTTCGTCTGTAAACTCATCAGGGTAGCAGTACAGCATTCTTATCCAGTGTATGCCGTCAATTTCGTTGAGCTGTCTGAGAAGCTCGGGCAGCTTAAGCTCACCGTATAAATCCTTGCCGTAAAGTGTTGTGTCCTGAGCAACAACTATCAGCTCTTTTACGCCTTTTTCGGCAAGACTCTTTGCTTCTTCGATTATATCCTCAATCTCTCTGCTGCGGTATCTGCCTCTTATCGAGGGTATCGCACAGTAAGTACAGCAGTTGTTACAGCCGTCTGCAATCTTGAGGTATGCGTAGTATTCGGGAGTTGTGAGTACTCTTTCGCCGTTCATCGGCATATTGCACTTGTCAGGGTATGTGCCGATTCTCTCACCGTCAATTACCTTACGGCAGATTTCTGCTATATCACCGTTTGCTCCTATACCTACAACAGCGTCAACCTCGGGGAATTCACCGAGTATCTCATCCTTGTATCTCTCTGCAAGACAGCCCGTTACAATAATTTTGCCTATAACACCGTCTTCCTTGAGCTGAGCCATATCGAGAATATTCTCTATAGCCTCTTTTTTAGCCGACTCAATAAAGCCGCAGGTGTTTATGATTACTGCATCAACGCCGTCATAAGGGTCGGCAATTTCAAATCCGTTTGCATAAAGTGAAGCAAGCAGACATTCGCCGTCTATCTGATTTTTGGGGCAGCCGAGTGAAATGAATCCAACAGTACTCATACGTCAAAATCCTCGTCAAAGTTATCGTATTCGCTCATTGCACTTCTTATGTCGGAGTAGCTGTATCCGAGCCTGAGTAAGGCAGCGAAAACCTGTTTTCTCCCTTTTTCGGTGGTGAGCTTGCGTGCGTACTTACCGTTTAATAATACCCTAATATTATCACTTTCGTCAAGTGTAATTGAATTAATTGTGTTTTCTGCCGTTTCGCGGTCAATTCCTCTGCGTAAAAGCTCAGCTTTGATTGCACGTATTCCGTAGCCTTTTCTGCTTGCAAGCTCTTCTGCAAGAGTTATTGCATAACGTTCATCGTTAATATAACCTAATGCCTTGATTCTTTCAACAGCATCTTGTGCGGCTGTGTCGCCGTCAGCTCTGCGCAGCTTGTTGTAAAGCTCTTTTTCACAGTGATCACGTCTTGAAAGGATGTTGAGTGCACGGTTGAAACAACGTCTTTTGGCAATTCTGTCAGCAAGGCTCTGATATTGCTCTTCGTCTATTTCGTCACCCGAAATATAACCGCTCGAAAACCAGAAATCAGCATCAACGGTGAGCTTGTACTCACCGTCGATGCTGATATGTATCTTGTTTGCTTTACCTTTTTGAGCTGAAATTATCATATCTGTTATCAGTCGTCTACTGCTATATCAAGGTTTGCCTTGATTCTCGCTTTGGGTGCGGGCGGAGCAACGGGTGCAGGTGCTACGGGCATAACAGGGGAGTCATCTTCCTCCGCTTCGTCAGCCTTTTCAGTTACTGCATTATCGTCAAATTTTGCTCTTACCTTTGCTTCAAGCTCCTCGCGGAGTGCCTTGTTTGTGCGGATGAGTTCCTTTACGTTGTCACGACCCTGGCCGAGTCTCTCGTCATTATATGAGAACCATGCGCCGCTTCTGTGAACAATGTCAAACTGAACAGCAAGGTCAAGAATTTCACCTTCAACTGTAATACCCTTGCCGAACATAATATCAAACTCTGCGGTCTTAAAGGGAGGAGCAACCTTGTTCTTTACGATCTTTGCCTTGGTGTGGCTGCCGATAAATTCGCCGCCGGGACCCTTGAGCTGCTCAACCTTACGTACGTCAATACGCATTGATGCGTAGTATTTGAGTGCACGTCCGCCTGTTGTAACCTCGGGGTTGCCGTACATAACACCGACCTTCTCACGAAGCTGGTTGATGAAGATAAGAATTGTGTTTGATTTTGAGATTGCACCTGCGAGCTTACGCAGTGCCTGAGACATAAGTCTTGCGTGAAGACCTACGTGTGAGTCGCCCATTTCGCCTTCGATTTCAGCACGGGGTACAAGTGCGGCAACAGAGTCAACTACAACAACGTCAAGTGCGCCGGAGCGTACAAGAGCTTCTGTAATTTCAAGTGCCTGCTCGCCGTTATCGGGCTGAGAAACGAGGAGAGAGTCAATATCTACACCGAGGTGTGAAGCGTATACGGGGTCAAGTGCGTGCTCAGCGTCGATGAATGCTGCTTCGCCGCCTGCCTTCTGTGCTTCAGCAACTACGTGCAGTGCAAGTGTAGTTTTACCTGATGATTCAGGGCCGTATATTTCAATAATTCTGCCGCGGGGGAGACCGCCTATACCTGTTGCCTGATCGAGGGTAAGAGAGCCGGTTGAGATAGCCTCAACGTTAAGACCTCTGTCCTGACCAAGACGCATAATGGCACCTTTACCGTATGTTTTTTCAATCTGCTTGAGTGCTGTTTCGAGTGCACTGTTCTTATCTGCTGATTTAAGTGCTGATTTATCTGCCATATTCCATATCCTCCGAAAGGTGATAGCACAAATGTTCGATTACGTGTTCGATTATACCTTTTTGCACAATAATTGTCAAGCGTTTTTCTCTAATCTGCAAAAAAATTTTTGTTAGTCTTAAATGTACTTGCAATTTGTTGCAGTTTCGTATATTATTGTAATAATTATTATAAAAGGTGAAGTATTATGATTATTGATGAATTGGTATCACTTTCAAATCTTTATGGCTCAAACGAAGAGCTTGTGCTTGCAGGCGGCGGCAATACCTCTGCCAAAGACGGCGACGTAATGTACATCAAAGGCTCAGGCACACAGCTTGCTACAATTACTGCCGACGGCTTTGTAAAAATGAACAGACAGGCACTTGCCGATATTTTTACAAAGGAATATCCGACTGATGACGATGCACGTGAGGCTCAGGCTTTGGCTGACCTTTCAGCTGCAAGAATGCCGGGCGAAGAGAGCAAGCGTCCCAGTGTCGAAACTCTGCTTCACAGCCTTTTTCCTCATACCTTTGTGCTTCATGTACATCCTGCACTTGTCAACGGCCTTACCTGTGCGGTAAACGGCAAGGCAGAGGCAGAGCGTATGTTTGGTGACGGCTTTATATGGGTCGAGTCCTGCAAGCCCGGTTATACTCTTTCAAAAATCTGCTACGATAAAATGACAGCTTATATGTCCGAGCATGGCAAGGCTGCCGATATGCTCCTTCTTCAGGATCACGGTATCTTTATTGCCGCTGATACTACCGAAGAAATAGGCGATAAGCTTGCTGACGTTATGTCAAAGCTCAATGCCGCAGTTGTTCGTTGGCCTGATTTTGACAGCGGCGATTACGACGGCGAAAAGGCACAGAAGTGCTTTGATGTTATTTACGAAATCTACGGTGACGATGCGGTTATTACTTACGAGCCGAGTGCTGAGGCACTTAAGTTTGCCGAGAGCCCCGAAACAGCTCAGGCTGTTATGAAGCCCTTTACTCCCGACCATATCGTTTACTGTAAGGCAGAGCCCGTATACGGCTTCTGCAACGGCTGTATCAAGGGTGCGGTCAATACATACTTTGAAGAAAAAGGCTATATGCCCAAGATAATTATTATCAGCGGTTGCGGTTTCTTCGCAGTTGATATGACTCCCAAGGGCAGTGATACTGCGGCAACCCTGTTTAACGATGCACTCAAGGTTGCAACCTATTCCGAGTCATTCGGCGGTCCGCTTCATATGACCGATGAACTTTCCGATTTTATCACCAACTGGGAAGTTGAATCCTACAGACAGAAACAGAATGCATAAGGAGAATAAGACAATGTTTTACAGTATCGAAAACGAATATCTTACCGCACAAATTGATGATATGGGTGCTCAGCTCCATTCGCTTGTTACCAAGGATGACGGCTACGAGTATCTCTGGCAGGGCAATCCCGATATCTGGTACGGTCAGGCACCTGTCCTTTTTCCTGTTATAGGTCAGCTTTTTGAGGATAAATTCCGTTACGACGGCAAGGATTATCCTCTTGCCAAGCACGGTTTTGCACGTAAAATGCTCTTTGAGGCAGCTGATGTTGAGGGTGCAAGAGCTGTGTTTATTCTTCGCAGCAACGACGAAACACGCTCAATGTTCCCGTTTGAGTTTGAGTTTGCTGTCTGCTTCGAGCTTGTAGGCAGAGCAATCAAGGTTACTCATACCGTTACAAACCTTGATGATAAAACTATGTATTTCTCCTGCGGTGCACATCCCGGCTTCAACTGCGCAATCGGCGATTACCTCGAGTTTGAGGAGAGCGAAGAGGGCGCACAGGTCGAGAAGATTGATAAAGAGAATATCATCATCGGCACAAAGTTTGATGTTGAGCTTGAAGAGGGCAGACGCCTTCGCCTCACTCCTGACCTTTTTGCTGAGGATGCACTTATCTTTTCAGAGCTTAACTCAAACGTTGTTACACTGAAGAGTGACAATAGTGACCGTACAGTCCGCTTCGATTTCGGCGATGCTCCTTTCCTCGGCATCTGGGCAAAACCCAACGCACCCTATGTCTGCATTGAGCCTTGGTACGGCGTAAATGACGACAGAATCAGATATGAGGACGTTTCACAGAAGCGTGGTATTGAGAGCCTCGAGCCTGAAGAGAGCTTCGACCTTGTCTGGATTGCAGAATTATAATAAACCAATATAGCCGTGGTCTGTCCACGGCTTTTTTGATAGGAGAATTAACTATGAAACATTCAGAAATGTTCGGTAGTGCAAAATGGATTTGCGGTGCCGCCGATATTGCTTCTCCGCTTTTTAGAGCAGAGTTTTCCGCAAAAAATGTGAAAAAAGCAGAGGTTACAATATGCGGTCTCGGTTTTTTTGAGCTTTATCTCAACGGCAAAAAGGTTGGTAATGACCTTTTAGTACCTGCTTTTTCTCAGTATTGCTACCGTGACCTGAGTGAACATTACAAAATCCGTCAGGATATAATGAGCTACCGCACTTACGTTTTACAGTACGACATAACCGATTATCTTCTCGACGGTGATAATGCGGTAGGTGTTCAGCTCGGCAACGGCTGGTATAAGCTCTGCGATGAGTATGACGGCGACCCGACCTGGCATCCCTACGGTGACCCGAAGCTCTGCTATAAAATTGATATCGAGTTTAATGACGGCACATCAGCCGAAATCCACAGCGATGAGAGCGTTAAATACAGTAATAGTGAAATAACATTTAACAATATCTACGGCGGCGAGCGGCACGATTATTCGCTTGCCAAAGTCGGCTTTTCTGCTGTCGGCTATGATGACTCCGATTGGGCAAATTCTGTCGTTATCTCAACGCCCGATACCGAGTTTTATATCCAGACCTGTCCTGCTGACAGGGTAATCAGAAATATCACACCTGTTTTGGTCAAGGATTTCGGCGAAACAAGTATATATGACTGCGGTGAGGGTATTACTGGCTTTGCTGTTATTAAATCAAAGCTTGACGGTGCAACGCTTACAGCACGCTATGCCGATGCTCTCAAAGCTGATTCAACGCTTGATTTCTATCCGAGCGGCGGCGACGGTGAAAGATTACAGCAGGAGGTTTTTGCTAATACCAAAGCAGGGGATGAGTACTTCCCGCATTTCTGTTGGCACGCATTCCGCTATATCGAGGTTTCAAATAATGCCGAAATCGAGACAGTAAATGTTGTTCATTCCGACTGTGAGGTTACGAGCTGCTTCGAATCCGATAACGAAGTGCTCAACTGGCTTTATAAAACATATCTTCGCACACAGCTTGACAATATGCACTGCGGTGTGCCGTCCGATTGTCCTCATATCGAGCGTCTCGGCTATACGGGCGACGGTCAGCTTTGTGCCGAAGCCGTAATGCTTATGACCGACAGCAAGGAGTTTTATCTCAAATGGATGGCCGATATTGCCGACTGTCAGGATGTTGAAACAGGTCACGTCCAGCATACAACACCTTTCTGCGGCGGTGGCGGAGGCCCTGCTGCGTGGGGCGGTGCGATAGTTGTTGTGCCCTATGTTTTCTATAAAACTTTTGGCGATAAGAGTGTTATCGAGCAGTATATCCCCAATATGCTCAGGTATGTTGACTATATGGTAAGCCATAGCGAGTGCGGCCTTGTATGCCGTGAGGAGACCGAGTGGTGTCTTGGCGACTGGTGTGCCCCGATGGAGCTTAATAAGCCTGAGCCTCATACTCAAAGCCGTGTCCTTATTCCTGAAACCTATGTCAATACAGTGCTGTTTATCAGGCAGATGAAAATGCTCACCGAGCTTAGTTGTGCTATAGGCAAACCCGAGCTTACTTCGCACCTTTCAGACCTTATCGAAAAATCCTCAGCTATGGTCGATATAGCCTATTACAGCCCGATGACTCATTGCTATTGCGGTGACGTGCAGGGTGCAAACTGTCTCGCACTCGATGCAGGTCTTGGCGACGCAAAAACACTGCAGATGACAGTTGATAAATACCGTGACAGAGAGCGTTTTGATACAGGTATTGTCGCAACCGATGTCCTGCCGAGAATTCTTTTTGAGAGCGGCAATGCACAGCTTGCCTTCGACCTTATGACAGCCCGTAAATCACCGTCATTCGGCTATATGATGGAGCAGGGTGCAACAACTCTGTGGGAGGATTGGCTGCCCGAGCGCTCACTCAACCACCCGATGTTTGGTGCACTTACACGCTACCTGTTTACATACCTGCTCGGTATCACTCAGCAGGCAGACAGCGTCGGCTTTGAAAAAATCAAAATTGCTCCTTGCCTTGTAAACGGTATGGATAAAGCGAGCGGCTATATCACCACCGTGAAGGGCAGAATCTCCGTAGCATATGAGAAGTCAGGCGATACAGTTTCCTTTACCGTAATCCTGCCTGAAAACACTACAGCTGAGTTCACCTGCGGCGAATATAAATCAACCCTTGTCGGTGGTGAAAACAAATTCGCAATTCATAATTTTGAGGTGTAACGGGATGAAAGAAAAACTTATCAGCGAATTTAATAGTTTAGGTATTTCCGATATGGAAGAAATAAAAGAACTTCACGAAGGTAAAGGTGATTTTGTGAATTTGGATTTTCCTTTACCTTGTGGTAAGTTTGTTAAATTATGGGATGATGATAAAACATACTATATAAATCAAGTTGAAAAGAAAGACAGTTTAAGGTGCTATGGACTGACGGCTGACGATAAATATCTGCTTGTTTGCGAGTATGGCGAAAACGGTTCTGACCCTGAAATAGTTGTTTTTAAGCGTTGGAAATAAAACAAAAAGGTGCGTTACCAATTAAAGTAACGCACCTTTTTGTTTTATTATGACTTACTGTTTTGCACCTGCATCAAACTTCTCAAGTACTCTTACGCTTGCTGCGAAGCAGTCTGCAAGACCCTTTTCGTTCATGTTGTCGTATGTATCACGTCTTGTGTGGTAGTAGTTTTCAAGCTTGTGGTTAAGACCTGTGATACCTGTTGCTCTGAAACCTGCCTGAGCAAATGCTGCAGAGTCTGTAGCACCGCCGAGAGGAGGAACCATACCCTTTGAGCAGTGAATGCCAAGCTCCTGAGTTGCTTCCATAAACAGATCGGAAACATCCTTATCAGCCTTGACTGTACCGTTGAGGTCACGGTAGTTTACCATAAGGTACTTGGGGTCGTAAATTGTGTCGTATGCGT
>JAZSEX010000010.1:0-9541 GCA_045531935.1 Acutalibacteraceae bacterium
CCTTGGAGACTGTAGTTGCCTCAAGGTCGAAAATGCCGAGAATTTCGTCGTAGGTTACGACTGTGTCTTGTCCGAGGTGCAGGTACATCTGCTCAGCTCCTCTTTTCTTTTTCGTTTTTCCTCCGCCTTACGCACACGCAAAGCTGCAAAAAACTCGGTAAGTAAAGCGGCACATTCATCCTGCATAAAGCCACCTTCGATACGCGGCTTGCTGTTGTAAGGCAGGTCACAGAGATTGACAACACTGCCCATAGAGCCTGACTTATAGTCGTAGGCACCAAACACTACACGCTTTACTCTCGAATTGATAATAGCCCCCGTACACATCGGGCAAGGCTCGAGCGTAACAAACATCTCACATTCGGCAAGACGCCAGCCGCCGAGTGTGTTGCACGCCATATTGATTGCCTCAATTTCTGCGTGAGCAAGTGCATTTTTGCCTGTCTCACGGCGGTTAAAACCTTCGCCCACAATTCTGCCGTTGTGCGTTACTACCGCACCGACAGGTACTTCATCAAGCAATGCGGCTTGCCTGGCAAGCTCTATTGCACGAAGCATTGACTCGCAGTCATCCATAAGAAAACCCTTTCGCCATAAAATCAAAGAAAATATTTGGACATTGTGTATAACAGATACAGCAGTGCAGGTATCATTGTTGCAGTAACAAAGAAACCGAAAAACTTTTTTCCGCCGCCGACACACGAAGTGTCACGCGAAAGTCTGAAGCCGTAATTTCTGCCGTAAATGACAATACAGATTATACCGACAACAGTAAGTGCAGTGCAAAATACTGTATAAGCAACATTGATAGCATCGGGTGCAAAACGCTCAACCTCGGTAACAAGAACAGAAGTAAAGTTGTTGAGAGCATGAATAATGATACCGACCCAGAGGCTGCGTGTATAAGTCACGGCAAAGCCGATAGACACACCGGCAACAAAAGCAAAAATAACGCTGACAGGGTTGCCGTGGGCGAGCGCAAACAAAGCCGCAGTAACTAAAACAGCAAACACGTCACCGTAACGACGGAGAGGCTGCATAATAACACCGCGGAAAACAAACTCCTCAACAAGTGGTGCCATAAAACCGGCACAGACAAAATTCATAATAACGTCAAGCGGAGTTGACGAAGGTGTAACGTCAGGAGTAAAAAGCTCGACCCCGACAGCATCAAACAGAAAGCTTGCAAGAGTTGCAATATAATTACCGCCGATACATATCGCCCAGCCTGCAAGAACAATAATAATCAGCTTTTTGCGTGGCTGAGGAGTATGAAACGGAAGAACGTTAAAGTAAGAAGCCCTGCCCTTACGAAGGCTGTAAAAGAAGAAGGGCACAAACATAGCGACAAAAGAGAATGCAAACGCACCTAATGCATACTGAAAAGCAGGAACCGTATTATAAGCATCGCCAAGCTTTAAAAAAACCATGACGACAGTCAGAATCTCCTGCAAAGCAAAATAGCCGAGCAGACAGATACCGACAAAAAAGCTGTGCCGACGAAGCTGACGGTAATTATGCCGAGTAAGCTCTGAAGCCTGAGGCACCGCCGACGGATACTGTTGGTACATTTTATTCTCCTTTCTCCTAAATAATAACGCACAAATATAATTAATATATATCTATTATATTGTACTCAGATATTATATCATAACACAAATTAAAAAGCAATAATATTACTATAAAAACATCGTTTTTTTACAGTTGAAAAAGCAACAAAAATGTGCTAAAATTATTTAATAATTTTATCGAAAAGGTGAGCAAAATGAAATTTATATCGTGGAACGTTAACGGACTCAGAGCCTGTATGACAAAAGGCTTTGACGATATATTCAGAAGCCTTGACGCAGATATTTTCTGTGTGCAGGAGACAAAGCTTCAGCTCGGACAGATTGATTACAATCCCGACGGATATTACCAGTACTGGAACTATGCCGAAAAGAAAGGCTATTCAGGTACTGCAGTATTTACCAAGCAGAAGCCTATAAGTGTATTCAACGGAATAGACATAGAAAAGCATGACCATGAAGGCAGAGTAATAACGCTTGAATTCGAGAAATTTTACTTTGTTTGCGTTTACGTACCGAACGCACAGGATGAGCTTCGCAGACTCGATTACCGTATGGAATGGGAAGACGATTTCAGAGAATATCTCGTATCGCTCGCAAAAAACAAGCACGTTGTGGTATGCGGTGATATGAACGTTGCACACAAGGAAATTGACCTCAAAAACCCGAAAACCAACAGACGTAATCCGGGCTTCACTGACGAAGAAAGAGGAAAGTTTGAGCTTCTTCTCGGCGCAGGCTTCACTGACACATTCCGTTATTTCTATCCCGACCTCGAAAACGCATATTCCTGGTGGAGCTACAGATTCCAGGCACGTGCAAAGAACGTCGGCTGGCGTATAGACTATTTCCTTGTAGATTCAAAAGCTGAAAGTTTGCTCAAGGGTGCAAAAATTCACAGCGATATATTCGGTTCAGACCACTGCCCGGTAGAGGTTGAAATCGATTTTTAAGGAGAAACAGAATGTCAATAGAAAGAGTAAGACCTTACCTTACAGAAAGAGGTATGGAGGACAAAATAAAGGAATTTGACGTATCCAGTGCTACGGTTGAGCTTGCGGCACAGGCTCTCGGATGTGAAGGTAAAAGAATTGCCAAAACACTCTCGTTCACGGTAGGCGGTAATCCGATACTTATTGTAGCCGCAGGAGACGCTAAGGTTGACAACGCAAAATACAAAAAATATTTCGGTGCAAAGGCAAAGATGCTCACACCTGACGAAGCAGTTGAGCTTATCGGTCACGCAGTAGGCGGAGTATGTCCGTTTGCCGTAAACGAAGGCGTTAAGATATATCTTGACATTTCACTAAAGCGTTTCGAGATCGTCTACCCTGCTGCAGGCAGCTCAAACAGTGCGGTTGAGCTTAGAATACCCGAGCTTGAAATGCTATGCCCCGATGCCGTATGGGTTGACCTGTGCAAAGCGTGGCAGGAAGAGTAAAAATGAAAAAACTTTCTCCTTTGCTGATTGTTACTGCAGCCACATTATGGGGCACAATGGGATTCTTCACCCGAAAGATGACCGAACTCGGTTTTTCAACGTTACAGCTCGTTTTTATGCGTGCATCAATAACAGCACTAACCCTGCTGATTTATCTGTTGGTTTTTGACAGAGACAAGCTCAAAGTCAGATTGAAAGACGTATGGATATTTATTCTTGCCGGACTCATCAGCGTAGTACTGTTTCAACACTGCTACACAAGTGCAATAATGGCAGGCTCGATAAGCATTGCCGCAACTCTGCTCTATACCTCCCCTATTTTTGTAACGGTAATTTCTGCAGTGCTTTTTAAAGAAAAAATCACACCGATAAAAATCATCGCACTCGCAACGGCATTTACAGGCTGCGTACTCGTATCAGGTATAACAAATTCGGGAGCGTCAATTACCACCACTGCTTTATTTCTCGGAATAGCATCAGGATTCACATACGGGCTATACAGCATTTTCACTAAGCTGGGTTTACGGCACTATTCTCCGTTGACCTTCACCTTTTACACGTTTCTGACAGCTACAGTTGTGTTAACTCCGCTTTGCAACGTCGGCTCAATGGCAACAATCGCATTTTCATCCGTAAAAACCACTGTTATGCCTGCAGTATTCAGCATTGTAACAAGTGTAATACCGTATATCTGCTTCACCTGCGGACTCAAACATACAGAAGCAGGCAAAGCAAACATTACAGCAACAATCGAGCCTGTAGTTGCAACACTTATAGGTGTTATGGTTTTTGACGAAAAACTCGGCATATCAGCCGTAACAGGCATTGTACTCGTGCTTCTGAGTGCGGTTATACTGAATTTACCGCAAAAGAGCGCAAACAACACGTCAAAATATTAAAAATTTGGCACCAAAAAAGGACTTTCGGTTTTTCCGAAAGTCCTTTTGCGATTTTAAGGATATTTATTGCAAAATATTAAAAATTTGCCCCGTATTTGCTCACGAGTTCTTTTGCAACGTCAATCGTATTTTCTTTGCCTACAGCATCGTTATCGGGAGAATACGTAGCAATCCACTCTTTTTCTATTCTTGAAAGAGCACCGCCGAACTCTGAACCAAGATACATATCACGGTCAAACACCTGATGCTTTGTCTTATCAGGTATACGGCGGATTTTTTTGAAAGATACGGCAAGCTGTTCAAACAGTGCTCTCCAACGAAGAGCATAGAAAGACGACAGCATACCGCCCCATTCTTTCCAGCAGCAATCGTAAAGCACAGTATCCTTCACGGGACCGAAAATTGTTATCTGTGAAAGCAGGTTAATTTCAAAGTTTTGCTTTTCATCGTCATCATTACCAAGCTCACGTGCAAGTGACATATGATAAGGCAGAGAAAACTCTTTTTTAGTCAGAAGAAGCCTGTCCATATCCTCTATAATGCCGAGGAAGAGGTTTGTATTTTTCTCAAACAAATCAACATCCTTGTTTTTATAGCCGTCGAGTGCTTTTTTACACACGGAATTTGCAAGGTCGCTGAGTGCCTGACGGAGAACGTCACACAAATCAAGCTCATACTCGTAAGTTTTACCCTCTGCCTCAATAAGTTTTTGAGCAGCGGCAAAAACATCGGAGATATTATAGTTGATCTCACTGCCGCTATCCCCTATAGAAGCATGACGGAGAAGAGTTGACGGACGGGTACAGATTGCACTTGCATGCTCACGTGTCGGCTGACCGCCTCGCCAACAGCTGTTTTTAAGAAGCATCATAGCGTCAAAAGCAGATTCACTGCCAGTACCGTAGCGGTTTTTAACGTACTTCGCAAGCCACTCATCGACATTTCCGTCACCGCTCATAGCCGCATACGAATACTGTCTGAACGTTTCGTTTGAAAAAGCACCGTCAGAGAATGTACCGACACCGCAGACAGAGGCGTTATCCGAGCTGAGTCCATTTAATCTGTTTGCAGATACAGCTGAAATATCACCGTGAACAGCTGTTACGTCACCACTGTTGCACTGGGTGCCGATAATAAATGAATAGCCTTCATAATCGGAATCGTTGCAAAGCTCACCGTTATCGATAATAAGAATACGATCTTTAGGCAGACCGAGAAGAAGTTCACGCTTCGCACAAGAGGAATGTATAACCCATACGCTATCTTCACTGCGAGATGAAATAAGCTTAAAGACAGAGGTTCCGACACCTGCAAGGAAAGAGGACTTACGCTTTGCAGGCGGATGATTGAGGAACGGGTCTGCAAGGTAGAATTTGCTTTCACCGAGCAAAAGCTCCTGATTCTTATAGAAAAGCGTACCGACCTTATGGAAAGTAGTATCACGCACGGCAAGCTGATACTGACTCGGGAAAAGGCACCATTCCTCCGACTTATTCATTCTGGCACGGATTTTGCCCTGAATGAAGGTACGGAAGATAAAGCCTGTAAAGCCCTGCATAACAGGAGTCATACCAAGCTCTTTTTCGCGGTCGGTAATCTTTCTGCCAAGCTCAAGACGCTTATCAATGCTCTCTTTCTTGGTCTGCGGAAGATAGCCGTCGAAGCAATCGGACAGCTGCCAGCTCCAGAATGAAGGACCTGAAATACTTGCAAGTGCAAGGCCCTCTTTCATACCGAGATCAAGCATTGTTTTCATCCAGACGGCTTCTGTACCGACAGTTGCAAGCGGCATATTGATGCCGTTCATTGCCATAAAGTCGATTTCATTCTCCCAACGCTCCCAGCTCCACCAACATGCAGAGCAGGAAAAGGTTGTATATTCAAAGCAGGTACGGTACTTTGCCTTAATCTCGCCCTCTGATTTTTCAGCAGGAAGAACAAAATCACCGTATGCAAGCGAATGGTCTGCAGTAAAATAAGCACCGCAGCAATCACGCATAAAGCGGTAGTAAGCTACAGCAAGGCAAACGGTATCGGTACCTTTAAGGAGCACCTTACCGTCACAAGGCTCGTAGCTGAATATATTTCTGCCGTCTTCAACCTCAAGAGTTTCAAGAATAAAATTCTCGGCAAACTCGGGTGAGCGACGGCTGATAAGTGATTTAATCATAATCAACCTCTGTTGTTCTGAATTTCTGCAGCTGTGACCGTATTCTGCATAAGCATTGCAACAGTCATAAGACCTACACCGCCGGGTACGGGAGTGATATGAGAAGCCTTATCTTTTACAGCTTCAAAATCAACGTCACCGCAACGCTTGCCGTCTTCATCTCTGTTCATACCGACGTCGATTACGACAGCACCCTCCTTGACCATATCAGCAGTTACAAACTTTGCCTTACCGACAGCAGCAACAAGAATATCGGCTGACTTGGTGATTTCAGCGAGATTCTGAGTTCTTGAATGACAGACGGTGACCGTACCGCTTGCAGCAAGCAGAAGCATAGCCATAGGCTTACCGACGATATTGCTTCTGCCGATTACGACGCAGTTTTTACCCGCAACATCAATGCCCTCATACTTGAGCATTTCCATAATACCTGCAGGTGTGCAGGGCTTGAGCACACAGTCACCAATCATAATATGGCCTGCATTTACGGGATGAAATGCGTCAACATCCTTTTCAGGTTTAATTGCATTGAGAATAACTTTCTCATCAATATGCTTCGGAATGGGAAGCTGACAAAGTATGCCGTTTACGCTGTCATCCGCATTAAGCTTTTCAACAAGCTCAAGCAGCTCGTCCTGAGTAGTTTCGGCAGGAAGTGCAAACTCAAGCGACTTTATGCCGACCTCTTCGCAGGTACGCTTTTTGTTATTTACATAAGTTCTTGAAGCAAAATCGTCACCGACGATTATAACTGCAAGACAAGGCTCAGTGCCCCTGGCTTTAAGATCATCAACCTGAGCTTTGACCTGCTGTTTGATATGAGCGGAAATTACCTTACCGTCAATAAGTTTCATAACCGAATCCTCCAAAAAAGAAAAGCGGCGTAATAACAAGGAAAAATTCTCTCGTAAATTACACCGCTGAGTATTCTTAAAAAATCATGTAAAGAGAATATCGTGATATATCTCTGTTAAAGCTTTATCAGTTGTTACCGAAAAGGTTTTCGATAAAGTCGTAGTAGTTGCTGTTGCCTGTTGCGGGATCACCTGCAGGCTCAACAGCAGGAGCTACGGGAGCCTCGGGAGCTGCGGGAGCTTCAGGTGCAGCAGTAGCTGCAGGAGCAGCGGGAGCACTTACGCTTGCTGCGCCGAAGATATCGTCAACCTTCGGGGGCTCCTCAATGCTGTTACCGAAGCCGAAGCCTGTAGCAACAACAGTAATGTAAAGCTCGTCGTTGAGAGAATCGTCGAAGGAGAGACCCCAGATGATGTTTGCATCGGGATGTGCTGCATCCTTGATCTTCTCGCTGGCGATTTCGATATCCTCAAGACCGATATCGGGTGAAGATGTAACGCTGATGATAACGCCCTTTGCACCCTTGATAGATGTCTCAAGAAGCGGGCTGGAGATAGCTGCTTCTGCTGCAACCTCGGGCTTGTCCTTGCCCTTTGCATAACCGATACCCATATGAGCGTGGCCTGCATCCTTCATTACAGAGAGAACGTCTGCGAAGTCGAGGTTGATGACACCGGGGATCTTGATAAGCTCGGAAATATTCTTAACGCCCTGAAGAAGAACGTCGTCAGCCTTTGCGAAAGCATTAGCCATTGTAATCTTTGTTTCACTTGCGAAACGAAGACGCTCGTTGGGAATGATAACAAGGCTGTCTACGTGCTCTGTGAGCATATCGATGCCGTTTTCAGCCTGAGTCATTCTGCGTCTGCCCTCGAAGTTGAAGGGCTTTGTAACAACGCCGACTGTAAGTATACCCATATCTTTAGCGATCTGAGCAATAACGGGAGCAGCACCTGTACCTGTACCGCCGCCCATACCTGCGGTGATAAAGACCATGTCTGTACCCTTGAGTGTATCGGAAATTACGTCACGGCTTTCTTCTGCAGCCTTCTGGCCAACCTCAGGCTTACCGCCTGCACCCATACCGCGTGTAACCTTCTCACCAATCTGGATTTTATGTGTTGCCTGCGAAGTAAGAAGAGCCTGCTTATCTGAGTTGACAGCAATAAACTCAACGCCTCTGATACCTGAAGCAATCATACGGTTAACAGCGTTACCGCCGCCACCGCCAACACCTATAACTTTAATTTGTACCACGTTTTCTACTTCGTTATCGATTTCGAAACCCATATCCTGATACCTCCCAAAAATCAATATTTATAAACAAGTAAACCATTAGACATAAACAGTTGTTGTAAGTGTATCACAATTTTTTTGAAAAAACAATAGTATTTTCCAAAAAATTTATTCTGCAGCTTCTGTAATTTCCTCTTCAGGCTGATTTTCCTTCTGTGAGGTCTCCTCTTCGGGAACAGAAGTCTCCTCGGACGTTTCCTCTTCTACCGGCTCTTCAAGAGGCTTGAAGAACGCCTTACCTTCTACTGAACTGAGGTCAATCCTGCCGTACTGCATCGGGTCAATCTCGTTTTCACGCTCAATAACCTTAGCGGCAAGTGCAAGCTTACGCTCAACAGAGCTCATACTGCCTATAAGCAGTGTCAGTCTGCCGTCGTAAACGACATTAATATCATAAACGTTTGTTATATCAACACTTGTGATTTTATTTATGCCTGCACCATCAAGCTGAGCACCGACAGACTTGAGAAGCTCGTACGCACCGCTGTCACTGACCTCAACTGTTTCACCGGGCACGGCATTGACAACACCGAGACCCTGAACAACGGTATACTTCACAGCTTCAGCCGCCGGTACCTGGCCGAGCACCTTGCCTTCATCATTTATAACAACAGCTGTATCACCGTTGATAAACGAATACTTACCGGGTGTGACCTTTACGGTAATCGTGACCTTACCGCTAAGTGAGCGTTTTACCTCGGCACTGCCTATATGAGGCAACGCTTTTGCGAGCTTACCGCTGACACCTTTGGCATCGCACACAATTATATTCTCGTTAAGGCTTATACCGCTTGAAGCAATAATCTGTTCGTCGGTATAAGGAGATTCTCCGACAATCTGTATTTCGTCAATTTTAAAGAAAACCGTAAGAGAAAGCACAACCATTACCGCAACAACAGCAAAACCTATTGCAATATACTGCAGAATAGTTTTACGTCGACGCTCTGCACGGCGTTGTTCAGCGTGAAGTCTGCGACGCTCGTTAGCTGAAAGTATTTTCTCCTCCTGCACAGGTACAGGCCGTTTTACCGTACGAGGAATTCTGCGTGTTTCCTGCGGTGACGGAGGTTTGCCGTGCCTTTTTACAGTCGGGCCCTTCTTTTCGGGCACCGGTTGTGAAGGCTTACGTGTAAAGAAGTTAGGCACCTTGGCACCGTTTTTTTTAGCCGGAGCTTTCTGCTGAGCACGTACGGGTCTTCCCTGAGGCTCACGTTTCGGCTCCTCTGCAGGCTTTTTACGCTCTGCAAAAAGGTCAAGGTCATAATCGGATGCACTTCGACGGTACCCGTCGGTATTGTCACCGATTATAAAC
>JAZSEX010000109.1:0-11378 GCA_045531935.1 Acutalibacteraceae bacterium
GAGTCAAAGTCTACAGCCATACCGTCGCCAAAGTTTTTCTGACCTGCGATTTCGCAGTACTGAATTGTGCTGTTTTCACTGCCCCAGAACCACATTGCGGCTGTGAAATACTCAATCTCACCGTTTTCGTCAAGACCTTCACCCTGGCAGCAGTTTATGGCTCTGCAGTGTGTTACAAGTGCACCGTCACACATACCGACAACTACAGCCTCTGCATCCATCTCGTGAAAATAGCAGCCCTTGATGAGCAGACCTGTGTTATAAACAGGGTCGATATCCTCTTCTTTTTCGCACCACGGTGCCTGAGCATCATTCCATGAGCCCCATATCATAAAGCCGTTTGCACAGTTGTAAACCTCGCAGTTTGTGATTGTCAGGTCGTTTACTGCGTAGCGTGAGTGTGCAGGAAGACCCTTTACCATAATTGCGGCTCTTGCGGCTGCAGCACCTCTTGAAAAATCGTCACGGCTGTGCACCTTATAATTCTGCATATCTTCAAAATAGATATTGTCAATTGTGATACCGACAGATGTCTGGTTGTATGTATCAATCCATATACCGCCGCCGTTAGGTGCTTTGATATGCAGGTCTGACAGTGTAAGGTAAGAACAGTCAAAGAGCTTGAAAGCTTCGGTATTGTTATTGGTGTAAAGCAAGGGTTTTTCACCTTCACCGTAGGATGAAATGACTATAGGGTTGTCTTTTGTACCGCTTGCGGTCAGTGTTACTTCGCACTCGTACTCGCCGCCTTTTCTGAAAAGGAAGTGTGTACCGGGACCTATTACAAGGTCTTTGAGACCTGCAATTGATTTGACAGCTTCGGCTTCGGTTAAACCGCTGTTTGCATCGTTTCCGTCAATTGAGTCGATATAATAGTAATTCTTGTCATCTTCTGCAAACGCAAAAATGCAAAGTGACGACATCAGGATTACTACCGTCATAATAAGGCTTGTGAGTTTTGTGAATTTTTTCATTTCATAACCTCCGGTTTTTTCATTTTGTCAGCAAGGTATAAAGTGTTGGGGTGACGTTGAATTCAGCCATTGCCGCCTTAACTTCTGCCATTGCTTTTTCCTTTGATGCCTTTGTACAGCTCGATTTGAGCGTTGCACGGATGAGAATGTTTTTAGGAGTATGTGCAAAATCTATAAACTCGAGCAGCTGCGTTTTATACCCGCAATATTCAAGCAGATTGCCGCGAATAGAATCGGTCAGCAGTGCTGAAAACCGTTCCTGAATTATTCCGTAGCGTGTGAGCACTGCGAGATTTTCCGTCTTAATCTGCGAATTTAATTCGTGCTGACAGCAAGGCACGGAAAATATCATCTTTGCACCCCAGTTTACTGCGTTGTAAAGTGCGTAGTCTGTTGCAGTGTCGCAGGCATGCAGGGTGATAACCATATCGACATCAAACGGGCACTTGTAGCCGTTGATGTCGCCCAGCTCAAACTTAAGGTTTTTGTAGCCGTATTTTTCAGCCGCTTTGTTACACTTTTCTATAACGTCTTTTTTAAGGTCAAGACCGATGATGTGTGCCTCTATTCCTTTGATTTCGGTCAGGTAGTAGTAGACGATAAACGTAAGATACGATTTGCCGCATCCGAAGTCGATTATGTTGAGTTTTTTATAGTCGTGCTGTTTTACGGAGTCATCGATAATTTCAATAAGGCGGTTAATCTGCTTGTACTTATCGTACATTGCCTGCACAACCTTACCTTCTTTTGTGAATATACCCATATCGACGAGCGGCTCAATAACCTTACCCTCAGGTAAAATATACTGTTTCTGCCTGTTATGTGCAGCGGCAGACTGACAAGGTGCAGGTGTTGCAGCTGTACGCTTTTCTTTACAGCTTACCTTGCCTTTTTTAGAGACCATGAGCTGAAACTCTCTGTCATCGGCCCAGGCATTGAGCTGTAAATATCCGCTCTCCATTATCTCGATGCACCGCTCACAGATTTTATCAAAACCAATATTTTCGTGAAAAACCTGCTTTTCGGTGTATTTTGCAATCTGATAATATTTCGGCAGCAGTTCAACCGTTATCTTTTTGTACTGTGCCTGCTTGTCTGCAGGCTTGCTGATAACGGCTTTTTTTATTTTAGTGCTGAAAACTTTTTCGGTGAACGTTTTGATTTCAGACATTTTACACCTCCGATATACTGATTTTTGCTATGCTTATTTTATAAGTCGATTCGTAGCATGGCTGATTGTTGGCATAGTAAACCGTTTTACCGTCCGGTGACAGAAAAAGTGACGGACTGTAGCCGCATCTGTCATAAGGGTCTAAAGAGTATGGCAGAGGATTGTCGACCGGCACAAAGCTCTTGCCGTAGTCAAAGCTCAAAAAGAAATCCGTGCCCGTTTTGCTTGAGCCTTTTATCGGGTGCTTGGCTGTGACAATAAGCGTACCGCATTCGCCGCCCTCAGGAGTCCAAAGCACATAGGGCGACGAGCCGAATGTTTTACCGGCGGCTGATACTTTTTCGCCGTAATCGCTCACATCTCCCCAATCATCAAGCTTCGTCGTCTTTTTGCAGTAGATCGGGTTGGCGTGTAAGCCTACCATTTCATAGACCATATAGTATTCCCCGTTACCCATTTTGGTAATTGATACCATACCGGGTCTGAGGTCGGGATCTTCACAAGCAACACACTCAAACTTTTCGCTCCAGTTTATGAGATCCGTTGTGTATTTGTAAACAAGCTTCTGTGAATGCTCGGGATCGGAATCATCCGAATAAAAGCAAAACAGCCTGCCTGTTTTTTCTTCATAAACAAAGTACGGCTCCCATACACCCCAATCAGTACCGCCTGCTTTGTCAACATTGCAGAATGCGTTGAAGCTTCTGCCGAGATCAGTGCTTGACCAGAGCGTAATTGTGCTGTCCGTAACACCTTCGCCGTAAATCGATGTAGCGGCAAGGATTATCGTACCTTTTTCAAACTCGCCCATATCTGCAGGAAGCTCGTACAAAAACGGCATCCACTCATTCCAATAGCCTTCGTTCAGGTTATCTCTCACCGTACAAACATAGTGCCAAGTTTCGGCATCGTCCGTGCTTTCGTATACGGGATATGTATCGCCCCACTTTTCAAAAGCTGCCAGCAGCTTGCCGTTGTCGGATTCGTTTTTCTGGTGGCACAGCCTTATTACCGTCGGGTATTCGGCAACGTTTGCACTGTTGTCGGCAGGCACATATATATCGCTTATACACTCAATTTCAAAATATACGGGCAGCTTTTCATAGCTTATATTGGCATCAAAATCAGGAAAAAAGAAACGCATTACCGTCAGGAATACTATCGTGATACGTAAAGCGAATGCGCTCATAAGTAATTTCTCCTTGTTTTGTTTAATTTTGCTTTTTTAGACATTTTAAACCTTAGTATATGTGTTGTCAAGGTCGGACACAGTAAGAAAGAGCAATACTCACAAATTTATTTATATTATATAAATAAACTTTAGGTAACATATAATTGACACATTGCGTCGAATATGTTAAAATCGGACACGGTTTATAATGATTATTAATGAGTAGGAGAATAGTATGCTTCCATCAGTAGTGCCATCTGTTAAAGAGCTGCTTAATGAAGGTGCCCGTAAATTCGGTGAGGCTACTTTTATAAAATATGTCAGAAACGGCAAGGTTAAAGAAAAAAGCTTTATTCAGATACGAGATGACAGTGAATGCGTATGCCGTATGATCAGACATACCGAGAAGAACAGAATCAATATTGCTGTTATAGGTAAAACCTCATACGAGTATCTTGTTTTCTGTTCGGGTGTACTTTCCAGCGGTAATGTTTTTGTACCGTTCCCTCCCGAGATTTCTGTTGTTGAGGCTGCCGACCTTTTTGAGCGTGCGGATATCGAGATGTTGCTTTATGAAGAGGCATTTGCCGATAAAGCAGAGGAGCTTTTTAAGGCTTGTCCTCAGCTTAAAAACATCTGCTGCTTCTCTCAGGCTGGTGAAATTTACGAAACTTACTCTGCAGACTCCGAGTTTGCAAGTCTCTCAGATATTCAAGAGGATAAAGAGCAGTGCGCTATTATTATTTACACATCAGGCACAACAGGTGTAAAGAAAGGCGTAATGCTCTCGATGAATGCACTTGTAGGTAACATTATGTACCGTGAATACTGTACCGATATTTTTAACGAGGGTGTAGTTGCACTGTCTGTACTTCCGATGTACCATACGTTCTGCTTCTCAGGCGACTATATCAAAAACCTCAAGGACGGTCTTCAGGTCTGCCTTAACGGTGAGTTTAAAGATATAGCAGAAAACCTCAAACGCTTCCAGCCCAAGGTAATCAGAATTGTTCCGATGATTGCTCAGTCACTTCTCGGCAAAATCAAGATTCTTCTCAGAAGAAATCCGGACCTTACTCCCAGAGAGGCTGCAGAAGAAGTTTACGGCAAGAATATCAAGTGGCTCATTTCAGGCGGTGCATACCTTAATCCTGAGCTGGTTGATGAATACGACAAGCTCGGCATTTTCCTGCGTCAGGGCTACGGTATGACAGAAGTCGGCTGCCGTGTTTCAGTGCCCGATGACGGTGTTGCTTACGAATCTGTAGGCAGAATAATAGATATATGCGAAGTCAGAACACAGAACGGCGAGATTCAGGTCAAAACACCTACGGCTATGATGGGATACTACAAAATGCCCGAAGAAACAAAAGAAATGTTTACCGAAGACGGCTGGGTCAAAACAGGCGATATCGGTTACGTTACAGAAGATAATCAGCTGTTCATAACAGGAAGAGTAAAGAATCTCATCATTCTCTCAAGCGGTGAAAACGTTTCTCCCGAAGCTATCGAAAGAAAGTTCAGCTCTTACGATCTTGTCGAAGAGGTACTTGTTTTCGGTGAGGGCAACAAGATTGTTGCCGAGTTTTATCCGAATGCAGATTACGCACAGGCTAACGGCATTGAAGATATTGAGGCAGAACTTGAAAAAATCGTTGATTCACTTAACGAAACAGCAAAGTCTGCACATCTTATTTCTGAAATAAGAGTAAGAGATATTCCTTTTGAAAAGACAGGCCCCGGCAAAATAAAGCGATACGAAACAAAAATATAAGGAGTAAAGGTTACGATGAAAAAGGTAGCAGTAACAGGTACGGTATACGATCTTATTCCTCCGCAGGAAATGATTCAGTTTATGCTCAAGTACAGCTTTTTCCACAAGCAGGTTACTCAGATTCCTGAATCAATAATCGTTGAGAAAGATATTGATTTCAACTTGATGGAAAAAGCCTTTAATATTGAAATTGAACGTAACGACTGCCTTCGTCTTCGCTTTTTCAAAGAAGGCGGCAAAATCAAGCAGCATTTCATTCCCGAATATAAGCTTGAGAACATTCCGATTCTTGAGTTTAAATCGGAACAGGAACGTATAGATGCACTTACTGCCGACGCAAGAAAGCCTATCAGGATGCTCAAGGGCGAAACCTACCGCGTTAAGTTCTTCCGTACTCACGATAACCGTTGCGGTATTTATATAAATATCCACCATCTTGTTATGGATAACGCCGCTGTTTTCACTTTCTTTGCAGACCTTTTTGCAATTTACGATCACCTTAAAGACGGCACAGCTATGCCCAAACCCCTGGGCAAGTATGAGGATATTATCAAGAAAGAGCTTGCCTATGTGGCTGACCCCAAAAATCTCGAGAGAGAAGAAAAGGCATACCGCGAGTTTATGGACAAGCTCGGTGAGCCGCTTTACCTCGGCGTTGAGGGTCCCAAGTTCCTCGAGGCAGAGCGTGCAAAGAAGAAAGACCCCAGCATCAAGGCTCCCTCACTCTTCGACCCGATTCACGATAAGGCAGAGCTTACCAAATATACTATCCCCTACGACGACAGCCAGAAAATTTTCAAGTTTATGGAAGAAAACGGAGTTGGCGGCGAGTGTCTTGTTCAGCTTGCAATGCGCCTTCACGTTTCCAAAATAAATAACAGACACGATGATACATACTTCATCGTTCTCTGCCCGAGAAGAAAGACTCTTGCCGACAAGCGTGCAGGCGGTACTCTTGCAGTTCCGCTGCCCCAGCGTGTGGTTCTTCCCGAAAACACAACCTTCAGAGAAGCACTCGATAAAATGGCAGAGGTACAGTTCTGGGCATTCAAGCATATGGATTATCCTTATCTTGAGTACCGTAAACTTCAGCAGAAGATGTACAACTACCCCTCAGCAGCAGGTGCATCAACAATGATGTTCTCCTGGTTCCCGCTTGAAGCAGGAACTATGAACAAATGGGATTACGAGTTTGAGGGTTATTCACTCGGCAGATATATTATGGTGCTTTACTCCTTTGCTATGAAGGATTCACGAAGCGGTTGTCTCAAGCTTTCCTGTATGCACAGAACAAAGTTTGTCAGCGTTGAAGATATCGACGCTTTCCAGGAAGGCACTGCAAAAGCACTTAAGCTTGGTGTAGAAAATCCCGATATGACACTCGGTGAAATAATTGACAGAATATAATCAGGAAGGTGTAAAAGATGTTTGAAAGAATTAAAGATTTAATCTGCGGCTTTGTTGAGGTTGACCCCGATGAGGTTACCGCAGAATCAAAGCTCACAACAGACCTCGGTCTCTGCTCACTCGACCTTGCAATGCTTTCATCCGAAATCGAAAAAGAATTCGATGCAAACATTACCGCCAAAACATTCGCAACTGTCAAAACAGTCGGCGGACTTGTTGAGTTTATCGAAAACGAGCAGAAATAAAACCTGTATAAAAAAGAAGCACGGGCGTTACCGTGCTTCTTTTTTTATATTTCATCAATATTATACAGTTCACCTTCAAACCTGCTGTGAAGGTCTTTAATTTTACTTTGGTTCACCACAAAAACCTTGTTCTTTGAATAAAGAATTGCAACTTTTATGTTTTTATCAACAGTTTCAATAAAGTGCTTTTTTACCTTTTTGTACATGGGGTCCTTAATTTTCAGCATCTCGGGAATCTGCACCGACGATGAACAGCTGAGCAGATCGCAAAGTATCTTTTCACGCAGTATTTCTTTGTCACACTTATCACAAAAATATCCGTAAAGCTTTTCGGTATATTCCGAAAGTCGCATTTGGCTACCGTTTACGGAGTTACCGAAACCGCAGAAAACGTCAAACGGTGAAAATCCGACCTCGTCAGTCAGATATCCGAGCGTGAGCAAAAATCTGCCGCTGTTATAAAGTCTGTCTACCGCATCCTCACAGCATTTAAGTGTCTGTATTTCTTCTGCTGAAAGCCACGGTGTTGACGTAACCTCATAAGGCGGCTCACCGTGAAAATCACACGGATATTTCTCGCTGTCCTCACGCATATCCGCACCGTGAAGAATCTTCAGAAATCCGAGCTGCAGCATATGTGCACCGAGCGAGTACGCTATATTAAAGCTGTTTTTGAAGCTTTCAAAGTCCTCGCCCGTAAGCCCTGCAATAAGGTCAATATGAATGTGCATATTGTTAAAGCTTATAAGCTTTTTAATATTTTGTATCAGCTTTTCTGTGTCGGTTTTGCGGTTGATTTTCTTCAGCGTTTCTTCGTTGAATGACTGCATACCGATTTCAAGCTGTACAGCACCGTATGGCATTGAAGCAAGAATTTCAAGCGTACTTTCCTTGAGTATATCGCCTGCAATTTCAAAATGAAAGCATACACCCTGCGGTATTTCCTTGCAGTAATTCTCTTTGATAAACAGCAATATTTCGTTGGCTCTTTCGGCGTTTGCGTTAAATGTGCGGTCAACAAATTTTACTGTTTGTGTGCCGCTTTGTGCGAGCCTGATTATGTCTTTTTTAACACCTTCCGTGTCAAAAAAGCGCAGCGGCGAGCACCTTCCCGAAAGGCAGAATGCACAGCGGTAAGGACAGCCCCTTGATGTTTCGATATACGTAATCCTGCCGTTCAGTTTCTCAAAAAACTCATCACAGTAAGGCGACGGCGGAGTATCGTTATACTGCTTTTCCGGTATGGTGATTATTCTGCCGTTTTCTCTGTATGTCAGCCCCGCAACAAGCGCCAAATCACCGCTTAAACTATCAAGAAAATCGGGGAAAGCCCATTCACCCTCACCCGAAAGAACGTAGTCAATAAACCTGTATTTTTCAAGTATATCCTTCGGCCTGTATGCAACCTCAGGTCCGCCGAGAATAATTTTACAGTTATGCTTTTCTTTTAAAATTCCGCATATTTCAAGCGTTTTTGTAATGTTCCATATATAACACGAAAAAGCAACGACATCGGGCTTTTCTTTTGCTATTTTGTCTGCAAAAGCTTTTATATCGCCGTTTATCGTGCTTTCCGTAACGGTAGCGTCATATTCGCCCTTTGCAAACTCACGCACACCTGCAAGCAGACACCACGGAGAAAGCGAAGCGTGTACATATTTTGAATTAAGGCAAGCAATAACAACCTTCATACTTTTTTCTCCTTTCGTGTCAATACCGAAATTATATATCAACTTCAACTATAATTCAAGCTGTAAAAAGACCGCAACTTTTACAGTTGCGGTCAAATCTTATTTCACCTTACCATAGAGGCATCTTGTCGGCTCTTTTTCTATTACAAGTCCGCAGCAGTTGCACATAATGCACTTAGCTTTATCCTCTCCGTTTTTATCAGCAAGACCGTCGTGAGTAGCACTGCATATAATTCTGTTTTTAACAGTCAAACCTGATATCGTTGTTTTATCAAAAAGCATAGGTTATATTTCCTTTTTGTTAATTTGAAATAATATTATCACAATCCGACCAATATATCAACAACAGATAAAAACACCGGGTATTTTCGAAATACCCGGTTAAAAAATTATCCTCTTTTTACAAGTGTAATCGGTTCGCCTTCAGGGAATTTCATACCAAAGGAGTTTCCGCCTGTAAATTCAGATGTTGCTGTCTCACCATCAAAAGTAACCGAAAGTGTGTTACCTTCCAGCTTCCACGTACCTATTGATCTGAAATCAGGTTTCAATACATCAAAAGGTAATTCCTGAATAAGATATTCACGCAGTGCTTCTTTATACTCTGTTACGTTTGCAAAACCTGCCTCTGCAAGTTCTTCCTTTGTTATGATGGATGCCTCATTTTCTACAATTTCATTAATCATCTTATCATAATAGCTTTTAGTAAGTTCAGTCACTACCGAATTATCCTGCTTAAATTCCATTTGCATATAAAAGGTTATACCTTCAACAACATAGCTTGCTTCCCAGCGACCGACAAGCTTCTCACCATTCGGAGATAAGGTTTCTTCTTCCTCAGGTACTGCAGGCTTGGTTGTCTGTGCAAGAGTGGTATTATTTTCTTCGACCTTAGTTGTAGCGGGAGCTTTGGTTGTACCGGGTGCTTTTGTTGTGCCCGGAGCCTTGGTGGTGCTCGGTGCCTTTGTTGTACTCGGTGCTTTTGTTATAGACGGAATTTTAACAGTTACTTTTACTTTAGTGGTCTTTTCCTCTTTGGTAGTAACTTCCGTTGTGCTTTCTGCCTGAGTAGTGCTTTCTTCTGTCATTTCACCCTCACCGTTATCTAACTGCAAGGTGAAACCTTCTGTTGTGGTCTCTTCCTCATTGTTATCGTCTTTGCCGCAAGCCGCAAAAAGAGACATAACCATAACAAGTGCGAGAAGAGCTGCCGTAATTTTGCCAAACTTTTTCATAACAATAACCATCCTTTGCTTTTTAAATTATTTTTTTGTAAGATTCAATACAACCGTTGTCTTTGAAAGTACATCCGTCCAGCCTAATATTATAGACGTTTTATTTTTGGGGATTCTGAACTCACCGATAAAAGCAGCTTTATCAATTTTAACTATCATCAGCTCTCTCTCGATGCTCCAGCTGCCTGTATTTTCAATCGTACCTCTCAGTTCATCATAAGGTGCTTCCTGCTCAAAACATTCATACAGATATTCTTCTGCTTCTTTTCTGTCAGAAAAACCTGCTTCAGCAATCTCTTCATCCGTTAATTTAGAAAGTTCTGTTTCCACAGCTTTTTTAACCATATCGTCATAAGCCGCTCTGGTAAAGTCAACCTTTACAACACCATCCGGTTTAAATTCAAACTGCAAGGTAACAGGTAAACCTTCACTGTCAACAGTAGCTTCCCAAGTACCAATGAGATAGTCTTCTTCCGCTTTTTCGCTTGAAGCGGACTTGGTTGTCGGTGCAACAGTAGTCTTATTGTTGGATTTTGCGGTGGTTGGTGCTTTAGTGATATTCACAACCTTTACTGGTTTTTTTGATTTAGTTGTCTTTTCTTCTTTTGTAGTAGCTTCTGCCTGAGTGGTACTTTCTTCAGTTGTTTCGGCTTCACTGTTGTTTACCTGCAAGATAAAGCCTTCGGTTGTGGTTTCTTCCTCTTTGTTATCGTCTTTACCGCAAGCCGCGAAAAGAGACATAACCGTAAGAAGCACAAGAAGAACAGCCGTAATTTTGCTGAACTTTTCCATAACAATAACCTTCCCTTTTCAAATGTTAACCAAATTATAACATATTGTGAACGATTTGTAAATAGCGTTATTTCATCTTTTATTGAGCAAATTCACCAAAGTATTGCTAACGCTTTTCAACACAATAACTGATTTAATATCATTTTTCATAAAAAAATCAGCGTCCACGAATTGTGAACGCTGATTTTTGGTGCAATTTTTTCGTAAAAGATTTTCTTTATATTGAAAAGTGAATAGTGAATAGTTAAAAGTGAAAAAGTAAAAGCTCAAATCTCTCAGGATTTGAGCTTTTGGTGCGAGTGTTCATAAGGGATTGCACATTATATTTACTTTTATTCTCGGTTATGTTACACTTAATTCAAAGTGAGGTGTTCTATATGACATTAGACGAAATTTATGAATCATTTATTTGGGATGCATCATACACTGATGAAGAATATGAATCCAAGATTGCTGTTGGTATAAACGAAGCCAAAAAATATAAATACATTTATCCCTTTATTCAACCGATAATTCCCGAGAAATCAAAATGCATATGGGAACCATGTGCAAAAGTTATAGCATTAAAATCAGATGAAGAACTAAAACCGTATTTGTACTTATTGTTTGAATGGTTACAAGATTTGAACTGGCCTGGTGCATATGTTATTTTTGACAGATTATTAAAAATGCCTTACACATTATTAGAAAGTGAATTGACTTATTGTAAAAGAAGAGCCGAAAAAGAAAACGATGAGTTGTGGTTGATGGCTCTTGAAGATTTCAGCAAACAAATAAATTTGTAATAAAAAACATAACCCACTTTGATATCTTTGCAGTAAAGCTGAAAGTGTCATAGTGGGTTATATGCTTTGGTATAAAAATAAAAAAATTGAGTATTCACAGGTCAAATCCCTTATGAATACTCAATATGGTGCG
>JAZSEX010000069.1:0-25243 GCA_045531935.1 Acutalibacteraceae bacterium
TAAGACCGCTTGGCCTCCGACTTGAGCTTGTCGGGGCACATGTAGGAACCGCCGCAGGCAGCGATGACGGGGCAGGAGGCATACTCGGCCAGGTTCTTCAGGCTGATGCCGCCGGTGGGCATAACCTTGAACATGGGGAACGGAGCGCTCATAGCCTTGATTTTTGCAAGACCGCCGCTCTGCTCAGCAGGGAAGAACTTGAGCACTTCAAGACCTAACTTGTAAGCTGCGTGATAGTCTGTCGGTGTGGTGCAGCCTGCGTAGATTTCAATACCTTTTTCCTGACAGTACTTTACGATTTCGATATCAAGACCGGGTGTTACGATAAATTTTGCACCTGCCTCAATTGCTTCGTCAACCTGAGCGGTTGTGAGCACTGTACCTGCACCTACGAGCATATCAGGCTGAGCCTCGCTCATAAGTCTGATTGCCTTTGCCGCACCTGCCGCACGGAAAGTGACCTCTGCAACGGGCACACCGCCCTTGCAAAGAGCCGCAGCAAGCGGTGCCGCATCTCTTTCGGGGTTGTTAAGTTTAATTACGGGCACAACACCGATTGATGAAATTTTTTCAGAAATTGCGTTCATTATATTTACTCCTTATCTGTAAGCTGTCTTAAACACCTGAGTATGCGGAGAAGCCGCCGTCAACAGGAATTACAACACCTGTAATGAAGCTTGCGGCATCGTTATTCAGGAGGAAGAGAAGGCTTCCGTCAAGCTCTTCACTCTTGCCGAATCTGCCCATAGGTGTTGCGGCAAGAATTTTGCCTGTACGTGCTGTGGGCGAGCCGTCGGGATTCCAGAGAAGAGCCGCATTCTGCTTTGTTGAGAAGAAGCCGGGTGCGATTGCATTTACTCTGATACCTACTCTGCTGAAGTGTACGGCAAGCCACTGTGTGAAGTTGGAAATTGCAGCCTTTGCACCTGAGTAAGCAGGAATTTTTGTGAGCGGTGTGTAAGCATTCATACTGCTGATATTGATTATGTTACAGCCCTCTCTGCCTACCATCTGGCGTGCAAATGCCTGTGTAGGAATAAGTGTGCCCAGGAAGTTGAGGTTAAATACAAAACCTACACCTGCACTGTCAAGGTCAAAGAAGCTCTTGGTGTCTGCATCAATATCGCCAAGCTCAAAATATTCTTTGTCAGTTGTAGCTTTGGCGTTGTTGCCGCCTGCGCCGTTGATGAGAATATCACACTTGCCGATTTCTTTTTCTATAAGGTCAGCTACCTCGTAGCAGATGTCTTTGTTAAGTACGTCGCACTTGTATGCCGTAGCGATGCCGCCTTCTGCACGGATTTCGGCTGCAACTTCTTCAGCGGCAACGTCATTAAGGTCGAGCAAAGCAACCTTTGCGCCTGCACGTGCAAGTGTCTTTGAAAAAGCACTGCAAAGTACACCGCCTGCACCTGTAACTACAGCAACTTTGCCTGTAAGGTCTGTATTGAGTACGTTCTTCTGCATTTTGTTGTTCCTCCGTTTTATTTTGCCGCTTTTTCGCAGGCTTCAAACAGTCCGTTGATATATGCCGCACCGAGTGCACGGTCGTAAAGACCGTAGCCGGGCTTGCCGGTTTCGCCCCATATCATTCTGCCGTGGTCAGGTCTTACGTAGCCGTCAAAGCCTGTTTCTGCAAGAGCCTTTGTGATTTCGTACATATCAAGACTTCCGCAGGATGAAAGGTGACCGCTCTCCTCAAAACTTCCGTCTTCCATAATGAGGATGTTTCTCATGTGCATGAAAGCGATTCTGTCCATCTCGCTGTATTTTCTTACCATAGCCACAACGTCGTTTGTTGCCGCACAGCCGAGTGAGCCTGTGCAAAGGCAAAGGCTGTTTGCAGTGGAGTCAACTATGCTGAGCATACGGTCAAGGTTTTCTTCGTTTGTGATAATTCTCGGCAGACCGAAAATGGGGTAGGGCGGGTCGTCGGGATGAATTGCCATTCTGACGCCGCATTCCTCTGCAACGGGAATAACTTTTTTGAGGAATTTCTCAAGGTTTGCCCAGAGACCTTCTGAGCCGATTTCACCGTAAGCGGAGATAAGCTCTCTTACCTCGTCCTGAGTGTAGCTTGAATCCCAACCGGGCAGGTGAATATCGTCCTTGAGCGGGTCAAGACCCTTCATCTGCTCCCAGTACATAACAAGGCTTGTTGAGCCATCTGCCGCAACCTTGTCGAGCTGTGTGCGTGTCCAGTCAAATACGGGCATGAAGTTGTAGGTTACGCACTTTACGCCGTACTTTGCACAGCGGCGGATATTCTCGCAGTAAACCTCGAGCAGCTCGTCAACGTTACCTCTGCCGAGCTTGATGTTTTCGTGTACGGGAATCGACTCGACAACATCGAAAACAAGGCCGTTATCTTCGCACTGCTTTGCCATTTTTGCAATTGATTCTTCGGGCCACACTTCGCCGGGCTTAACGTCGTAAACTGCACTGACGATTGATTTCATATTGGGAATCTGACGGATATATTCAAGAGAAATCGGGTCGGACTCGCCGTACCAACGGAATGAAAGTTTCATTTTTATCTCCTTAGTTTTTAGCTTTAGGTTTGTTTATCTTGTTGAGCTTTTTGTTGATTGAAAGAAGCTGCTCTTTGGTAAGTGTGACATTTACCATTCCAAGCATACTCGATGCTCTGAGAATGGAGAAACCGCCGAGCATCTGGAGTAAATCAGGCGAGAATTTAAAGCCGGAAATTGAGAATCCGCCGCTGCTCTTTTCCTTGGATTTGGAGTTGGCTTTCATTTCTTTCATTATTACTCTGCCGAATGAAAGAAGTACAAACTTGCCGCGGAATGTCTTGAGAACTTCGCTGATAGGTGTGTTAAGTGAGAGCTTGCCTTCCGGCTCTGTTACGTCAAACCAGTTGAGAACAGCACCCTTTTCGCGGAGCAGATAAGCTTCGTTGAATGTGTCAACCTTGCGGATTAAGCTCTCATCCTTGTATTCGCCTGCAACTGCTGTGAGTGTAGTTTCGCCTGCGTTGGGCACGTCAAAGTAGAAGAAGTGGTCAGCCGCTGTCTTTTTGCCTAAGGATTTGCCGTTTGCAAAAAGCTCAACCTCGGGAAGGTTTGAGTAGACGGTTACCTTTGTTGTGTCCTCAACACGGTCAACGTATCTCTTGCCGCAGATATGCACAAACTTTTCATCGGAAAGCCATGTCTTGTATGCGTAGAATGAATCCTTCTTATACTTGCGGTCGAAGGTTACAAGTCCCTTGTGATTCTGACCGTTTTCGCCGCCCTCTGCACGTGCGTCTGCACCGAAGTCAAACATATTCCATACGTGTGTTGCCCAGATGTAGGGGCGAGAGAAAAGCTGCTTGATAAGCTCTTCGTGGTAATATGCCTGATACTCTTCGGAGTAGTCGCCCTGCTTGGGGTCGGAATTGTGCCAGTCGAGAGCTTCACAGCCGTATTCACTCATACCAATCGGAATTTTGGGATACTTTGCGTGAAACTTATCAAACCACGGGCCGTTCATTGTGGTGTCGCCGCCGTACCAGCCGAAGTAGTGGTTGTAGGAAACAAGATCGGGAATCTGGATATATGATGCATCAATACCGCACATTGAAACAACAGCGATAGTTGTAAGACGTGTCTTATCCATCTTGTGCACAAGGTCGTTGAGAAGCTTGTGGTTTTCGATAAGGTCGGGGTCTTCTGCACCGCCCATTGTGATTTCGTTTGAAAGTCCCCAGAAGAAGATTGATGCGTGGTTGTAATTCTGTGCAACAAGCTCTGTCATCTGTGAGATTGTGTTCTTTCTGCCGTCGGGCAGGTGCTTTGAAATATAGGGAATCTCAGCCCAGATTACAAGACCCTTTTCATCGCAAAGGTCGTAGAAATACTGGTCGTGCTGATAGTGAGCAAGGCGTATTGTGTTTGCGCCTACTTCGAGAATAAGCTCAATATCTTCCTCGTGGTGCTCGTGAAGAAGTGCGTTGCCTATGCCGAGTCTGTCCTGATGGCGTGATACACCTCTGAGCGGATAGCTTTCGCCGTTGAGGAAGAAGCCTTTTTCGGGGTCTACCTTGAATGTGCGGCAACCGAAGCGTGCACTTACGTTGTCAAGCACTGTGTCACCGTCGAGCAGTTCAACGGTAGCTGTGTAAAGGTACGGGTCTTTTTTGCCGTGCCAGAGATGGACATTTTTGATGTCAAGGTCTTCGTCGTTATCGTCAGTTGTTTTGGTTGCGACAACGTTACCCTCTGCATCTGTGATTGTATAACGGAGAGTCTGAGAATCCTTTTTATTTGTTACGTAAACCTCAATATCGATTTCTGCGTCAGTACCCTTGATTTCGGGTGTAACCTTTATGCCGGGTGCACCGTAGTAATCGAGATCAAAGTGAGATTCGCTTACACCGATAATGTTTACGTCACGGTAAAGACCGCCGTAGAATGTGAAGTCAGCCATCTGCGGATAAACGTAGTCGTTAGGTGCGTTATCTACAGTGATTATAAGCAGGTTTTCTTCCTTGAGAGCGTCTGTAAGGTTGACTCTCCAGGTGGAGTAACCGCCGTCGTGTGCACCGAGCTTTGTGCCGTTGAGGTAAACCTCTGCTGAGGAGTTGGCACCTTTTATTTCAAGATAAATAAGGTCTGTCTGCGGCAGGTCTGCCTTAGCAAACTGCTTTGCATAGCAGCAGGTGCCTCTGTGGTAATCGTTGCCGCCGTCCTGTCCGTCGTTTGCGTTCCAGGTGTGGGGCAGATTTACGTGTTCGCAGTCTGCGGGTGCGGCAGAGGGGATACCCTCGGTTGATTTTGAAAAAAGCCAATCGCTGTTAAAATTTACAATGTTTCTCAAGTTTGTTTCCTCCTGTAATTTATCTGAACAATAATCCCAATAAATATAATTATATAACTTTTATTATATACAGTCAACAATGATTAATACCTAAACAGCAAAAAAGAAAATTTGATTTTAAATTTTCATTGTGTTGAGAAAATCCTTGTGCTCCTGTCTGATTCTGTAGCTTTCCTTTGCCTTCTGTATGGCTTTGTTGTGCGTCCACAGGTCGAGCTTATTGCTTTTTATAAAAGGTATTGTTTCATCATACCGTTTTGCAAGTGCCGTTGCAAAGTACCACGCAACAGCCATCTTTACGTAATATTCTTGGCTTCTTATCTGTGATATCTTTTCAGGAATTGCTATATCAAATTCATTTTCAAGAAAGAGGGTCATAAGCATAACTATACCGAATCTTACCGTATATGTGTGCTCCGACTCTATCCATTCAAAGCATTTTTCTTTCAGTTCGGGCAGGTGGCTTTTAAATATTTTCGGCTTCATCATATCGCAGGTTGCCCAGTTATCGACATATGGCAGAAATTCATCAAGCTTTGATATAACCTCACCGTAATCTTTTATCTGCTCAATAAGGAATGCGTGCAGGTTATCTTCCTCATAATACCTGTGCGGAAGCTGTGATAAAAATTTATCTGCTTCGGGTGTGCCGTAAAGCTGTTTTGCGTATTTTCGAAGTTCGGGTGTACGCACACCTATTACCTTTTCTTTGTCGGTTCCGGGCATAAGTCTGCTGTGAAAATCACGGTAGGCAGTATCCTGCATTTCAAACAGCTTTTTCTGAATATCGGTCAATTCTTTCACCTCTCATATACCGATTTTAACATATCTTGACATAAAATAAAAGCTGTGATAAAATCACAAAAAATATTGTACTGCCACCGGGTAGTGTGATGCTTGTCATCTGTTTCGGTTACATCGTTAGGTCTTTGAAGATGTGCCGTACGGGTGTTTTTTTGTTTTGAGGAGATTTTTATGAATATAATACGGTCAATAAAATCACTTACAAAATTTGAGCTGGCATTATGGATATGCTCTGTCGTTACCGTTGTGACGGCGTTTGTGTTCAGTGGTGATGTGCTCAACCTTGTTGCGTCACTGATTGGCGTGACAGCATTGATTTTTGTTGCAAAAGGTCAGGTGCTCGGCCAGGTGCTGACAGTTGTTTTCAGCATATTTTACGGCATTATTTCCTTTGAACTGCGCTATTACGGTGAGATGATAACTTACCTTGGTATGACAGCGCCTATTGCTCTTGCGGCAGTCTTTTCGTGGCTGAGGCATCCGTACAAAGAAACCGCACAGGTTGAGGTGAGCCGTCTTTCATCAAAGCAAAAGACAGTGCTCGGAATCGGTGCGGCTGTTGTTACGGTTGTGCTTTATTTTATTCTCAAAGCTATGGGTAATAGTTCTCTTATACCGAGCACTGTTTCGGTTACTACAAGCTTTCTTGCGTCAGCTCTTACGTTTTTCCGCAGCCCATATTATGCACTCGGCTATTCGGCAAACGACGTTGTGCTGATTGTTTTGTGGGTTATTGCAAGTGCCGAGGATATATCCTATCTGCCTATGGTTTTCTGTTTTGTTGCATTCCTTGCGAACGACCTGTACGGATTTTTTAATTGGAAAAGAATTGAAAAATCTCAGCAAAAAGATTGATTGTTATATACTCTTTGTGCTAATATGAAAATATAAAAAATCATAGGAGGCAATAATTATGAAGCGAACATTCAGAATCCTTTCAGTTCTCCTTTCGGTGATACTTGCACTGCAGTGTGTACTGTTTTCTTCTTCCGCAGCATTTGATGATAAGTCAATGACAAAGGAAGAATGGGACAGCACATACAGCTCACTCAGAGACGAAAACACATTACCCATGCTTTGTGTCGGTGCTGACGAAACTCAGCTCAATATCTGCTGGCACGCCGCAAAGGATAAGGCTCAGTCGAAGGTAAGACTTGCAAAGAGTGCCGATATGAGCGGCTATGTTGAGTTTACGGGTGAAACAACACCTGCCGAAACCGATGAGCAGCTTGTATGCCGCGTTACAATGACAGGTATCGAAAAGAATACAACTTACTACTATCAGTGGCTCGGTGAAGACGGCTGGAGCGAGGCTTACAAGTACGAATCAAAGGGCTTTGACAGCTACAAGATGCTTCTTGTAGGCGATGTCCAGATCGGCGGTCAGAGCACCGACAACCCTGAAGAGCAGTCAAGAATCGGCTATGTCTGGCAGAGCGTGCTCGACGAAGCACTCACAAAGAATCCCGATATCAGCTTCCTTCTTTCCCCCGGTGATAATACCTCTACAGGTAAAGCAGCCGACGAATGGCAGACACTTCTTATGCCCGAGTATACACGCAGCCTGCCTATGGCTCTTGCAATCGGCAACCACGATAAAAAGGGTATGATGTACGATTACTATACCCATATGCCCAATGAGTTTTTCGGCAAGTATTTCACAGGTCTCGACAGAGATTTCTGGTTCAGATACGGCGATGTTCTCTACCTTGTTTTTGACGCCTGCTCAGGCTCAGCGGCAGACCACAGAGCTATGGCAAAGGAAGCTGTTGAGGCTAACCCCGATGCAAAATGGCGTATAGGCGTTATGCACCAGGGTCTCTATGCCCCCGGTATTGCAATGCTCGAGCCCGAAACAAATATTATGCTCAATGCTGTATTTCAGCCGATTTTTGAAATGTATGACCTTGATTTTGTTTTCACGGGTCATACTCATATGCAGGGCCGTTCAAATTTCATCAGCGACGGTGTTGTAGTCGGCAAGGCTGAAAGCGGCAAGACATATACCGACCCCAACGGTATAATCTACCTCAATACAAACGCATTCTGCGACCAGGGCTCAATGGATAATATGTACCTCTGGCCATACACCGCATACGGCTTTGAAAATGCCGACGTTACAACTTACACAACTGTCGAGTTTACCGATTCAACAATGAGTGTAAAGACCTTCCGCGGTGATAACAGCGAGCTTCTCGACAGCATTACTATTGAGAAAACAAAGGGCTTCAGTGATAACCCCGTAAGCGTTTTCTTCCGTACAGCTCTTTATAAGATTGTAGAGCTTCTCGGTCTTGTTTATATGAAGATAGACGCAGTTGTCGTTTCAATCAGAGGCGGACATTTTTAATACCTCAATAAAACAGATACACAAAGTAAAGACAGTGGCACCGAGAAAATCGAGTGCCACTGTCTTTTTTTATTATAAGTATTGATAACAGCGTACATAATCAACAACCATTGATGCGGGCATATACTCGTTATTGTAAACCTTTTCGTCAACACCGAGTGAAATGATCAGGTAAAGCGGCACCTGACATACACCGCCGAATGAAGTTCTTGCGGTTTCAACACCGTTGATATAAAAAATGTACTCGTTTTCGTTCCATTCCACACCGTAGGTGTTGAACTTGTTATAAGGATCGTCTGCGTAAAATTCGCCTTGGTTTTCCCACTTGTGAGCCTCATCGTAAGAGTCGACGTGAATTGTCTGCACGATTGAGTTGAAGCTCGGGCTTAACGGGTCGTAATCTGTATTGGTTTCGAGAATATCAATCTCTGCACCAGTGATTCCGCCGTCCGTAGTGTCACCGAACATACCGTCACTCAACAGCCAGAACGCAGGGTTGAGGCCTGCACCCTTGGGAAGAATACAGCTTATCTCAAAGTAACCGTAAAGCTGTTCGTAGCCCTCATAGCCTTCATCATAGCATTTATTGGGGTTGGTTTCCATTCCGTAGGAGTAGTAGCCTGCCCCTTTGGGACCGTCTTCACGGTATTCTGCGGTTATAAGGAGATATCCGTCATCGGTGAAGCTTACCTGTTCTCTGTTCCACATTGCCGTGTCACGCGGCTGTGTGTCGTTTGCACCGTAAACATAATGACCCTGCCACATTTTCGTATCAAAGCCGTTATCAAAATCGTCTTCCCACTTCAGCTCAAATCGGCTCATATCTATCATATCTTTGTACGGCGTTACAGGAGTGTCAAAAATTATAAGACCTATAAGCTGGAAGAAAGCGACAATAAGTGCGATAACTCTTTTGAAGTCAAATTTGAAAATTGCCTTTAGCACCATTCCGGGTATGCTCTTTAAATCTTCAATACCTCGCAGCTGTCTTGTTGCAAAATTCATAAATTAAGTAGTCTCCTTGATTTCGTTCATATAGCCGATAACGTTTTCCTGGCGTCTGCTTGCCAGCTCGTCATACATCTTGTCACGTTTCTCGCGTGATATCGGCCAGAGGAATTTGGGAACGATTCGCAGTATGCCCGTAACGGTAGGTACGATTGTGCACAGTGCAAACTCCCAGAATTTCGTGCGGTCATTCTGCGTGCCGATTTCAAGACCCTGAACGTAGCCGATTTTCTTCATAATGAGGCTTGTTACCGAGCCTAAAAGAGCACTTTGAAGTTTGAGTATAAGTCCTTTTGCAACACCCGTTGTCGCTTCCATTCGGTAGCCGTTTTTCCATTCGCAGTAATCCATAGCTTCGTTCCACAGGTCAGCTGTAATTACCTTTGAAATACCCCACGACCATTTTATAAACCATTCTTTCAGACCGAATGCGATACACATCGGCACTGTTTGGTAAAACATCTTTTTGCCCTTTGTCATACCGAAAAGGAATACGCCGGTTGACAGTGCACTCGTGTAAATGTCGTTGAATATCCACAGCGATTTGGAGGAGAAGCGTTTTCTCAGCGGCTCAACAAACATATAGCTTAATGTACCGTTGATGCTCGACGGAATGTTGAGTATCGTTATAAGCGAATAGTTACCAAGAACGTCAATGAAGTAGTTTGTTTCGCTCTTGCTGATTGAGAAATTGCCGAGGAATTCTGACAGACACATCAGCAGTACGGGGTAGTTTGATAAGATTGCTTTGATACCTTCTTTTACGCTCGGCTTTTCGATTGACTGCGGTACTCTTTCTTTTGATTTAAGGAAGAACCAGAACGTACACAGCGAAGAAATAAGTGCTGTACTGCCGCCCATTACCATAAATACGGTGCTCAGCTTCCACGTTACAATCTTGTTGTTTACCAGGTCAATAAGCACACCCATAATATATCTCGGCAGGTCTTCGCCCATAAATCCCGTCAGAAGCTCGGCAAGTGTAATGAGCCTTATTCGCTCTGCAGGGTTAGGTGTGATTGTGGACATATAGCCGGTTTTTGCAACGCTTGTAAACGTGCCTGCTGTTTCATTTATGATGAGGAAAAAGTAGTAGTAAAACAGCTTTGGCAGATAAGTGCCGCTTGTTTCGGGGAAGAAAAGAGGTAACAGCCATGTGAATACGCTCATCAGTGTCAGCGGCAGCTGCATACCGATAAGGAACGGTCTGAATTTACCGATTCTTGTGCGTGTGCTGTCTACAATTACGGATATAAACGTGTCGTTGATAACGTCCCATACGGTTGTAGCAATATTCATAACCGCATTGACTGTAAAGTCGATGTTTACAACGTCCCAGATATATCTTTCGGAGAAGCTGTTTATGTTGAATGTGTTTGACCAGTCGTTGAGAAGGTAGGCTGTCGTTTCCTTAACGCCTACGTAGTTTCTTCCTTTGTAGTAAGAAACCTGTTCGCTTTCGGTCTGCTTGTTCTTGTTTTCGTTTTCGGTCACGTTGCCACCTCCTTAACCGTTGGGGTTGTTATCGTCATTGACGGTAACCGTGCATTCGTCAGTGAATTTTTCACCGAGATATTCGAGTGTAACTGTAACTGTTGCAGGTGTGCAGGAAGCTTCAATTCCTTTAACGTAGCCCATTTCGTCTACGGTGACAATGCTGTTGTCCGACGAAGTGAAGGTTACGGTGTAGTCGCTGTCGTTTTCTATAACAGCGTTGACTGACAGCATAACTTCGCCGCCCGGTGCAACTGTTACGGAGTTTTCTGCAAAGCGTATGCCTGCGTAAGAATATTCGTTCTTTTCGGTTACTTTATAGTCGAATGAAATGCTCTTTCTGCCGAATATTTCAAGCTCACCCGTAAAGGTCACGTCAGCAGAAACGTTGTAGATTTTTTCAAGCTGAATCCACTCTATCTCGTCTGTTATACGGTTGATTTTTGCTTTCAGAGTAAGCTCAGGCTCGGATATTTCAACGCTGTCCGCAGCCATTACAGACTTTGTGTCTTCAAGAAAACGCTTTGTTATGTTTTCTTTTTCATCAAGACTGAAAAGCGAAGATATATCTTCGTTTGGGCTCAGACTAAATGTAATAAAATAGAAGTCCCCGTCAATAAGCTCACCGCTGTCACTGTTGCAGACAGGGTTGCCGTCTTCATCTGTTTCGCCTGTGCTGAATCGGCTTTCAGTTACGTTGTCTGCCGAAAAGCTGATAACCGGCAGGTCTGTGTTTACAGTGCCGAAAACACCGGTTGTATCTTCCGGGTAGTACGTATCAATCTGCGGCATTATCTTATTTTTGACGTACAGCAGCAGAGTTTTGTCTGCACTGTTTTCGTCTCCGTCTGTATCGGTTACGGTAACGGTTGAGTCGTCGACGGAAATGTCGGTGTAAGTGTTTGCTTTAATGAATTTGTTGCCCGATGTATTTTTTGTAAGGTTGCTTATGTATCCTAGCAGAGTCTCAGCATCGTCTGTAAGCTCTGTTTTGCTCTGTGTTTCATATTCTGCCGAAACGTTACTGCTGTTATTTTCTACCGAGCGTACGGTTGCTACGAGTACCGCTGAACACACAGCCATTGCAATAAGACTGCAAAGACCGAAAAGCAGAAACTGAGTTTTTTTGCTGTTCTTTTTATTCATTTTTCTCAGCCTCCTTACGCTCTTCTTCAGATTCAAATACGGGCAGGGGAAGCTCGTCAAAAGTTATCTTGCCCGCTTTGATTTTCTTCATTGTTTCAACACGCTTAAGGTCTGTTTCGGATATTTCGGGCTTGAAATCTTTTTTTACTGTTATGAAGTTAAGTGCAAATATCAGCACAAAAACTGCTGCAAGTGCAAATGCTCCAAAGCCGCTTTTTGCAGTGATAAATGTCGGCTCAGCGATTGACGGCATAAGCACAGAAAGTACGCAGGCTGTAACTGACAGTGCAAAACCTGCGACCGAAAATCCGCAGCATACCTTTGCTGAGCGGTTAAGGTTAAGAAATGAGAGGACGAGCGCAATAAAAACACCGAGTCCCATCAGAAATATTAATATAAATACGATTGCAAGAGCGGCAAATGCGGAAAAAAGCTTCGGCAAATAATCTGCAAGGCTCAGAAAAACTGAGAATTCACCGCCCGAAAATGCCTGATAAATGCCGAATGCACCAAGGCTTATTTTAGATGAGAACATCGGTAATTCAACGCTGAGTGTCGCAACCGGAATGAAAATAAAACCGATTGCCATAATCATAGCGACCAGTCGCATTATTCTTATCGGGCCGCCAATAAAAGCGGATTTTAATTTTGCTTTGAGAATTCTGAAAGAAGCAAATTCAAGCTCGCATCTTTTGGCATCCTCAGCAAGCAGCTTTTCCTGCTGACTGTAGAATATGTTTGCACCGCAGTGCTTACAGTCGGGAGCAAGCTCAAATCTGCCTATTTCACCGCCGCAATTTGGACATTTCATTTTCATCACCTCATTGAAATTATTGTATCATAATATAATTTCTTTTACAATATAAAAAACAGCGAAGTGCCTTCCTTCGCTGTTCTGAGTTATCGGATATTTATTTTCAGACCCATTGCACGGCCTGTGCCGAAGTTTGCAAGGGTTTTAAAGCCGCAACGTTTATAGAACCGTATCGCTTTCTTGTTTTCGTTGCCGACGCAGAGCTGTACGCCGCATATGCCTTTCTTTCCAAGGTGATCGGCAAGTGTTTCAATAAGCTTTGTGCCTGTGCCGCCACCGCGGTATTCCTTGAGTATATCTATATGCAGATGTGCAGGGTATTTGCGTGCAAAAAGACTGTGGGCAACAATTTCGGCAATTGCTGTTGTACGGTTGCCGAGGTGCTTGTGCCTGATTCTCGGGAAATATTCTTTCATAAATATCCTGCGCCATTTTTTCACGTCTTCAGAACATATGACGTAGCCGACTGCGGTGTCGTTTTCGTCTGTGCAGACAAAGCAGTTTTCAGGCTCCTGCTCGGTGTAGTAATCGTTGTATACAGGCAGAAGAAAATCTGCATTGAATCTGTCAAGCCCCTCAAATACGGATTCATCGTTAACCGTCTGAAGGCATATGCGCTGCACGTTATATTTATCTGTTTCGCGGTAAGGTCTTATGTTTGCCATTGAAATTCCCTTTCAGAACATACTGTAAATGTATTATATTATAAAATATCTTTGCAGTAAAGAAAAATATCAAAAAGTTTTTAATTGCTATTGACAAACCTGATGCTTTAGTTTATAATAACCAACGTTGTCACGAATATGGACGTTTAGCTCAGTTGGTAGAGCACTCGCTTGACGTGCGAGTGGTCAGCGGTTCAAGTCCGTTAACGTCCACCATAAAACCTCTTTTGTCAGCTGACAGAAGAGGTTTTTTTCATAGTATGGAGGTGAGGTAATTGATAGATATCACAGCTTGGCAGGAAATATTTTTGCAGAATCTTAACAGTACTTTTTCAAATCGTATTTGGTTTGTCGGTCTGCAGGGAAGTTATGCCAGAGGTGAAGCGGCAGAGTCGAGTGATATCGACCTTGTTGTAATTATCGATGAGCTGTCGGCAGAGGATATTTCTGCTTATAATGCTATGCTCGACACCTTACCTCACAGAGAGCTTATTTGCGGATTTCTTTCGGGTAAAGATGAAGTCCTGAACTGGGAGCCGAGCGACCTCTTTCAGTTTTATTATGATACTGTGCCGTTGGTCGGCAGCCTTGATTGCTTGCTTGAAATGATTGACAGTGAAGCTGTTGACAGGGCTATAAAAAGCGGTGTGTGTAATATTTACCACGGCTGTGTGCATAATATGCTTTATGAAAAAAACAATGATATTTTGAAGGACCTGTACAAATCCGCTTCGTTTGTTATGCAGGCAATCTGCTTCAGCCGTACAGGCAAATATATCAGGCATCAGAAAGATTTAATTGCACTTGTCAGCGATGACGAAAAGACAATTATCGAAACCTTCATCAGCCTCAAAAAAGGCGGCAAAGTTGATTTTGACAGTATGTCCGAAACGCTGTTTGCCTGGTCAAAGAAGTATATCAATAAGTAATGGAAGTGCGGATATGAAAAAAATACTTGTAATTAACGGCTCACCCCGTAAAGATTCTGTGTCATCTGCTCTTTGCGAATCGCTTATCTCTGCGGCAGGTGAAGCAGAAATAAAAAAATACAATGCATACACTCTCAATGCGAAACCGTGTATGGGTTGCGGATACTGCGACAGAAACGTCGGTTGCTGTTTCAGTGACCTTGATGAGTTTATGTCTGACTTTGAGCAGGCAGATTATTTTGTTATCTCAACCCCTGTTTACAATAGCGGTGTACCCGCACCTCTTAAGGCTGTTGTTGACAGGTTTCAGCGTTACTATGCCCTGCGTTTTGCCCACGGAGTAAAACCGCCCGTAGCAAAGCATAAAAAGGCAGCACTTATAATTACCGCAGGCAGTAAGGGCGAGGGCAAGGATGAAATAAAAGCGATGTTTGAGCGTCAGTTTACGGTGCTCAATACCGAGCTTGTTACCACTGTGTTTTTTGACGGTACGGATAAACGCATACCCGACGAAAATACGGTTTCGGCTGTTGTGCAGGAAGGCGAATGCTTTTTCAATTCGTAATTATAATATTGACAAAATAGGCTTATTTTGATAAAATATCGTTTGTTGTACGGAGAGTTGTCCGAGAGGTCGAAGGTGCAGCACTCGAAATGCTGTGTGGGGAAACTCACCTAGGGTTCGAATCCCTAACTCTCCGCCAGAAAAAGAAGCAAAGTAACGAAAGTTACTTTGCTTCTTTTTGTTTTGATATGAGTTAGGGATTCGAAAGCCCGTATAAAAAACAGTCCTGTGGACTGTTTTTAGGGCGTCGCGTTGATGGTGATTAGCCGATATATCAATGGACGGGTTCGATATGGTTGTAGTTTTTATATTAAGCTACCCTAACTCTCCGCCAGAAAAAGAAGTAAAGTAACGAAAGTTACTTTGCTTCTTTTTGTTTTGATATGAGTTAGGGATTCGAAAGCCCGTATAAAAACAGTCCTGTGGACTGTTTTCAGGGCGTCGCCTTGATGGTGATTAACCAATAAAACAATGGTCAGGTTCGAGATGACGGCAGTTTTTATATTAAGCTACCCTAACTCTCCGCCAGAAAAGAGTGATTCAAAAATCATTTATGCATATATTGTCAAATTCACAGTTAAATGGTATACTTAATTCAAATTTTCAAGTTGATTTACATAAGGAGAATATAACTATGAAAAAAGTGTTGAAAATACTGCTTATAGTTGCAATAGCAGTGGTGGTTATTGTTCTTGGTTTATTTTTAAGTGTAGCGATACCGCGTATGACTGCGCCGGTTATGGATGAGGATGAATTCGAAGCGTATATATTAGAGCGTATTCAGCCGCAGATTGATGAAATAAAAGAAGAACATAATATTCCTGACCTGCAAGTTGAGTTTGAGTTCACAAAATATGAGTTTACAAAACCTGCTTTGTTCAGAGACGGAGATGTTTTGTGTGAAGCAGTAATTGAAGTGGAATATCAGGACTATTTTATAAGCGATACTTTTGCAGAGCTGGATGATTATACCGAAGAAGAAATGAAACTTTATAGTCATACTTATGTCAGGATTCCTGAAATAGAGTATAAGAACTCCGACCTCAGCTCTTCAAAATATCGCGTAAAGATGAGAAGAGCAGCCTACGATGATACTGACGGTATTTATGCAACAGAGCAGCTGTACCGTACTCCCGACGGAAATATATATGAATTTGGTGAATACTCTGTATATAAAAACGGTGATAATGTCTGCCAGATAAAAGAACTACCCAAAAAACCCGGTAGCAGTGGCAGTGGATATAACAGCGGTATTAACAGCAATAAAGAGGATAAGTGTGCAATCTGCAACGGTACGGGTTATGTTAAGTATTATTACGGCGAAAGTGATCTTCAGGCGTATCTCGACGGATATGATCCCTATACCGTAGGCAAATGTACTTCGTGTGGCGGCACAGGTAAAGATAAATAAATACTAAAAAAAAGGAAGCCCTCGGGCTTCCTTTTTTTAGTCGTTAAGTTTTTTCTGCAATCTGTCAAGGTCTGACTGATTGAAGTTTGAAGGGTTTATGCCGTTGATGCGACAGTGATGTTCGAAGGTGCTGCGGTCAATTTCTGTTTCGCCCGTAGACAAAAGCGATTCGGCAACCTTTTCGATATGTCCGTCATTAATTCCGTTGTATCCCGCCGCATCAATCATACCTAATTGCCAGGGTTCAAACATAAATATATCATCTCCAGAAGTGTTGATATGTAATACTTTATTTATAATCCGGATATGTAACGGTTCTTTTTGAGAAAAATTCAATTACCGACTGGTAAATTTCATTGAATATTTTTTGTGTTCTGCCCTTTACTGCAAGCTCATAGGAGATTTTCTTCGAGTACTTGTCTCCACTTTCCTTCTGTGCTTTTGCATAGTCGTGGTCGAATACGTCATAGAGACGCTCAACCCTTGTTGTGTACTTTGAAGTATCATTTTCATCAATTTCTACAACACGGTAACCGTACTGAGTTGTATAAGCCAAGCCTTTATAGCGTGTCATAGGGGAGGTGTAAATATCAATGTTCTGATTCCTTACACCGAATGCGTTAGTGTGGTCGTGACCTGTGAACATTGCAAGCACGTCGCCGTTTTCAACCAGGGCATCAAACTGTCCGTCATTGTAATAGCCCGGGCAGGGCTTTTCGTTAAGTGTTCCGTAGTTTACCTGCTCAGGGTCGAACATATAATATTCGTCTTCATTGTATATATGATTGATTGCAAAAGGCTTCTTTGAATCGGATTTTTTAAGTACGTCATATATTTCGGGAACAATTATGTGCTGGAATACAACCGAGCTGACTGTTTCACCACCGTTTGCTTCTTTGAGCTTTGCGGCAGTCTGCTTGTACCACTCAATCTGTTCTGTTCTTACTCTGTCATAATGCCTCGGCTCGTCTTCGTCATAATCACCCGAGTCAAATACCCAGAGGTTGAACTTCACGTTATCGCTGTCGGAAGCAAGTACGGGAACGTTGAATGTCGCACAGTTTTTGAAAGCACCTTCCTTTTCAGCTGTTATTACACAGGGGAAAGTACTGTAATATTCCATAATGTCCGCTCTTGTCATCGGACCTGCTTCAGAGTCATGATTGCCGAAGGTTACGGCAACGGGAATGTTTCTTGACTCGAAGATATTCATAAGTGCATTTATAATTCTTTTTGTCTCCTCAGGGTCATCGTACGGCTTTGTGTTGTCACCAGTGAGCACAACAAGGTCGGGCTTTTCAACGTCGCAGGCGTTGGCTATTACCCATATTGATGAATCAAAATGTTTGTCGTTTGCAAGGTGAGTGTCAGCAACATGTAATATTTTGAGTTTGCCGTCTGAATTGAATCTTACTGTTGTGTCGGTTACTTTTTCTGAATCTGCAGGTGCAAAATTAATATCTGTGTTTTCAGGCTCAATTTCAAAATAAATTATTCCTGCGGCAAGATTTAAAATACACACTGCCAGCACAATAAGAATTATTTTTCTGACTGTTTTTTTCGCTGCTTTTTTTGCCATTTTAACATCTCCCGATACGGTTATTGGTTATCGCTTGTGTTTTTCGTTTTCAAAAAAAGCCTTGCATTATACAAGGCTTTTTAAAATCAATTTTCCGAACTTGTTATTTTTCCGTCAAAATATTGTTTTCAATCAGAATGTTAAGCAGTTTCGTTTTCTTCGTGTCTCTTTTTACGCATTTCTGCAAGTTCAAGGTACATCTGTTCTTTCTTTTCACCCTCAATATCATAAGAAAATTTAAGGATGATTGCCTTAAGAACGTTTGCAAGAGTGTAACCGAAGAGAAGGAATGCGAGGATTTTAAGACAGGTGTCAAGGTATGTAGGCTGAGCCTGCATTGTTTTGACAAGGTCACCTTCGGCAGATGAAAGGTAGCCTGCCCAGGCAATCATATAGGGAACTGCAAGGTCTCTTAAATAAATGCATGCAGAGTTGACCCAACCGGGAACAATACCCTGGATTGCTTCGATTCTTTCGCCTGTCTGCCATTCGAGATAATCATAGAACTCAACGTCAAAGTGAGACTTTGAAAGCTCCTGAATACCGATGCCGACACCGAAAATGAAATAGAATACGTAGAAGAATATGCTGTTCCAACCCTCAAAGAATCTGATACCCATTTTAGCTTCTACAAAACATATGCCGAAAAGTATGAATGCGGCAACGGGTGAATAAATACCGCAGAATTTGAGAAGCTTTGTCGGCTCGTATTTCTTTGAAATTTTTGCGGTAATAAGGTTACCGACTACTGTACCGACAGCTGTGGGAAGTGTAAGCAGAAGGTTCTTTGATGAACCGACTGTGATTGCTGCGAGGAATGTAGACATTTTACCGAGCATTGCCAGTGCGTTAACCCACTGCATTGCATGGAAAGCACGGTAGTTTTTGTACTTGAAAAGTGCAAACATTGCCTTTGAAATTTTGATCTTCTTTTTCTTGGGGAGCTCAATTCTTTCCTTACAGAAAATACCGCACATAAGGTTACCGAAAGCAGTAACGGAAGCAGCAACAATTGCAAGAGTCATGTACATCTGGTTTTTGTCGTCGCTGAAAAGTCCGTAAACGAATGTGCCGATATAAGCTCCGCCGTATCCGATATAATAGGATAACTGCCAGATTGTGGCAACTGTTTTCTTTTCTTTGTGGTTAGGTGAAATTACCTGAACAAGATTCTGGCTGTGTACGTTGAATACGTTGAATGCGGACTGACAGCAGGCTATACCGTAGCGGAGAAGATTCATCTGCTGAATTGTCCATCCCTGCGGAACGTAGAAAAAGAGAACCGTAAGCATAAACGTAGGAACAAGACAGATGAAATACCAGTGACGGTATCTGCCGAGGCTTGTTTTCCAGTTCTGTACTATAAAGCCGCCTACAATACCGAAGAGAATACCCAGAACGGTAGTAAGGGTTGTCTGAACGGCAAGAATATCTGCAATTCCGTCAGAATCAACACCTGCAGGACCGTAATAAAGCTCATGCAGGAATGCTGCCGCAAGTGAGCCTGTAAGAGTTGTTCCGAACATACCTCCCGCACGGGAAAGTAATACGCAAAAATACTCAAACTTTGATATGTATTTTCCGTCTGTAGTTAAAAGGGGTGCATCAGATGCTTTTTTGCTTTTTAACATCATATCATCTCCTGAATCAGATTTTGATTAATTCTAACATATAATTAAATAAAAAACTATATGTCAATAAACCCAATAATTGCGGTGATATTTGTGCAAATGATAAAATACAATGTCAACGATGGTACGGGTTGATATTATTTGAGCTTGAATTCGGCATTGTTGTCCGAAAAGCCTTTGTTATTTCCGATAGTATTAAGAAGCATACTTCTCAGATCAATTTTTTCACCGTTTTTGCAGAGCTTCGGCTCGACTTTTTTAAGAACAAATGAGAATCTGTCGAGAATACCTGCAATAAGGTTATATCCTGCAGTACCCTCTACATAAGGAGAATCACCGGAGAATATGCTCACACCGACTTCACCGACAAAATCCGAAAACTTTTTCTTGTCAAATTCTTCGTCACGCTTCAAGCCAAGCAGCTTTTTGAAGCCTTTGACGGTCATTTTGTCAAATCTCTTTCTTCCGAATGCTTTAAGATGCTTTACAATTCCTTTTCCTCCGCCTAAAGCACCTCTGACCCTTGCAACTATTGCTGATGCAAAGTGATTGTCAAAGTATTCCTGCGGTGTAAGTCCGTTCAGATTCCATCCGAAATCGGGTACGCCGAGTGATTTGATTTTAAGAGCAGAGTTTTCGTCTACGGTGACTTTTCGGTATTTTGCAGGGCTGCCCACAAGAGCTGCGGTGCATACGTCAATGAGTCTGTTTCCGCTTTCGGAATAAAACTCGTTTATGCTCTGAATATGCATATGACCTGTTAAAACAAGCTCAACTGAGTTGTCGGCAAGGAAGGATGCAACCTTTCGCCAATCTTTGATTTTTGCATCACCGACTAATTCAAATGTAGGTACGGGCGGAATAATCGGATAGTGACAGGTTGCAAAAACGCTGCAGCCGTCAGCCTTAGCCTTATCGAGCTGCTCTTTTGCCCATGCCATAAGTCTGTCGTCCATTGTGCCCTTAGGCTGGCCTTTGCTGTCACAATGAATTGCGAGCATTCTGACACCTTCGGTGATATGAGCAACATAAGAATGCGTCGGCTCGTCAAACGCTATTGCATCACCGTAACCGAAGTCACGGTACATTTCGCACAGGTCATTATAATCCGTACCATCAACAGGTACACGGCCGTCACCTTTTAAAACATAGGCGTTATCGTTATAATCGTGGCCTGCAGTTATGACGTAAACCTTTTTGCCGTTGTCTTTGAGTCTGTAAAGCTCATTGATAAAGCCGTTGTGGCTTTCTTTTTCACCGTTTTTCACAAGGTCGCCGGGAATAATTACAATGTCGGTTTCCTTGTCCTGAATAATTTTGTCAAAAGTTGCGTTTATAATTGCACCGCTTTCCTTCACAAAATATTGCTCGGTGACCATATTTCTTTCAAAGGCTTCACCGCCGGGCTCTAATTTGTTGTCCAGATAATGTGTGTCGGTAACAAGATAAAAACTTACAGGTTTCATATTTTCTCCCCAATAGTTTTTGCACAGTATCTGTGAAAGTGTAACGGGTATCGTCTGGATACTGTATTTCTATAATATCATATTGATATATTGTTTTAAAGTTGTTTTTCAAAAAAATACTGCAGATGATACAAAGGCATCATCTGCAGTATTCGGGTTTGTGTAATTGATATAGGCTGTTAATTTATTCTTACAACAAGGTCGCTTTCGGGGTAGCAACAGCAGGGATGAATGAAATTAAACTGCATATCTGCTATGCGGCGTTTGTCTTCACCCTCGGGTATATAAACCTTGCCGCTGACAAGCTTGCTTCTGCAGAAACCGCATTCGCCTGTGTGACATCTTGCGGGTACTTCAATGCCTGCACGCTCAAATGCACAAAGCACGGTTTCGTTGCTGCTTGCTTTAATCGTCTTTTCATCACCGCGGTTGATTACGGTTATGCTGTATTCCTTCGGCTCTTCGTCTGCTTTTTTGCCGGATGAGAACACTTCAAAGCGGATATATTTTCTTTCAAGCTCTAATTTGGGAAGCTCTGTTTCGAGGAATTTATATAATCCGCCGGGTCCGCATACGAAAATGCTGTATCTGCCTTCAGGTGCGTATTTTCTGATGATATCCGCACCGACAAAGCCTTTTTCGTAGCCTTCCTCATCACTGTTGCTGAGTACGTAAATTACGTTTATTTTCTCGTTCTTTTCAGCAAGGGAATCAAGCTCTGCTTTGAAAAGAATCTCGTCTGAATTTCTGCAGCCGTAAAGCAAAGTAAGTGAGCAGCCCTCCTCACCCTCGTCTATTGCTCTGGCAAGTGAAAGAAAGGGGGTTATGCCGCTGCCGCCTGCAATAGCTACTATGTTTTTCGCATCTCTTAAGGGGCTGTAGGTCATATTGCCTTCGGGTGCGTAGGCTGTGACCTTGTCACCGACCTTCCAGTTGTCGAGAATATAGTCGGAAACGAAACCGTCACTGATACGTTTAACGGTAATCTGATACTCTCCGTTCAAGGCACTTGCAGGTGAAGAAGCTATTGAATATGAGCGGGTGACAACCGAGTTGCCGATTTCAAGTCTGAATGTAAGGTACTGACCTGCTTTGAAGTATGCAAGCGGTGCAGCTTCGCTTTTGAAATAGTAGCTTTTTGCAATGTCTGCGTGCTCTTCAATTCTGCTTATAACAAGCTTCTGCACTTTGGGATGCAGGCTCTTTGCAACCTTGTTTACGCCGAAATCGTCTGTACGGGTGGGCAGTACGGGCTCGGCACTGTTTACAAACTTAATTCTCTCTGTCAGAAACTTAACTGTGTTTATGCTGTCTTTAAAGTTGCCGTTTACAGTAAACTTTTTGCTCATCACTTTGCCTCCTTTTCCATAGCGGTGATTGCAGCCTTTGCCGCCAGATTACCTGTTGTGTAGCTGGGTGAATAACCCATATGTCTGACTGCATATCCGCCTGCAAAATAGAGGCCGGGCATACCTTTTCCTATCAGATCAAAAACAATTCTCTTGACTATGCCGTCTTCCTTGCTTGCTTCGTATCCGTAAATGGTACCTGCAGGAGCATCGGTATAGCGTGCATAGGTCATCGGTGCTGCAATTTCAATTTCTTCAATGTAATCTCTGATTGCGATACCTGTTGCTTTTTCAAAATTATCAATCATTTTTTCTGCAAAGGCAGTTTTGGTTTTATGATAATCCTTAGCGGATACTTTACTCCACTCATCGCCTGCAAAAATAGATGTCATATAAAGGATACTTGTACCCTCGGGTGAGCAATCGTCAAAAGCTCTGTTGAGGCATACTGTTGCCTGAACATCGTTTGTTTCAAGCTTTCGGCTCAGCTCATAGCACTTTCTGTTGTCGTTGTTGGGGTAAATGAAATAAGTGTGGTTGTTAAGACCTAATTCGTCTGCAGAGCGGTTAAGGCCGAGGAATACTGCAAAACCTTTTGATGAAAGAGTTCTTGCGTTTGTTTCCTTTTTAAATTTCTCGGGGACGTCTTTCTCATCCATCAGCTTTGTGAATGCATTGTACGGTGAAGCGTTGCAGATTACCGCTTTGGCTTTTATCTGCGTGCCGTCATCAATCACTACACCTGTTGCGGCACCGTTTTCGACAGTTATTTTTGTAACGCTCGTGTTGAACCAGGCTTCGCCGCCGTTTTCGGTAAATGCTTCGAGTAAGGCTGTGCTTATCTGGTGGCTTCTGCCTCTGGGGATGACCGCACCGTCAATTATGTATGCGTGAAGCATTGTGAAATAGTGGATAACGTTTAGCTCATCCGTAGGCTGACCGAGGTAACACCAGTAACCGTTGAGTATGTCTCTTGTTTTCTTGCTTACGCCGAATTTATCAAGAACCTCATCGACGGAGTAGTTTGCAACCTTGAGGAACTCTGTATGTTCAGAGAAGATTTCTTTTATCATTGAGGGCTTGAAATCTTCAATTTCTTCTACGAAATCCAGAGTCTTTTCAACACTCTCGATCAGATCAAAAATCTTTCTTACTATAGCGGAAGACCCCGGATCATATTCCTCAAGCTTGTTTATAAAGTTTTCCTTGCCCAAAGGCATAGAATAGTCGCATTTGTCGTTATCTTCGAGTGTGATTAATCTGTATGCTTCATCAAGTGAAACCCACTCTATTTTATCTGCTGCACCTACTTCTTCAAAAATCTTCTGAAGAGGGGATTTTCCTGTTATAGGTCCTACACCGCAAAGCTCGTGAAGCGATGCTTCAAACTCAAAGCGTCCTCTTACAAAGCTTGTGGCAAAGCCGCCGGGCAGATTGTGCCGCTCAATAAGCAGCGTCTTCTTACCTTCTTTGGCAAGGCGTGCCGCTGCAACAAGACCGCCGTTGCCGGCACCGATAACAACAGCATCATAATTTTTTGTCATATTTCCACTTCTTTCGTAAATATTATCTTATGTTAATACATTGTATCACAAATTCTGGCGGCTTACAATAGAATAATACCGGTTTGCCTGAAAATAAAGTATTTATGATGATTTGTGCTTTGCCGTATAGTTTTCAATTCATTCTGTGTAAAAGTATGATAACAAAATCAGTGAGGTTTGCCGAAGGCAATGTTGACAAATATATTTTTAGGAATTATACTTATTAAGAATATATATTACATAATGAGGTGCAGTATGTCCAAAGAAGCACAGCAACATCATACACACATAACTTCTAAACATAAATGGTTTAATCTCAACCTGAAAGAAGTGTGGAAGTACAGAGATCTTATAATTCTCTTCACCAAAAGATCTTTTGTACTCAAGTATAAACAGACTGTATTGGGTCCTGCCTGGCTTTTCCTCAACCCTATAATGACCAGCCTTATTTATACATTTGTTTTCGGTGGAATTGCAGGTATCGAAACAGACGGTGTTCCGCAGATTCTTTTTTATCTCGGCGGCAATGCTGTATGGACATTTTTCTCTACCTGTATAACAACAAATGCCAATGCCTTTGTTGCAAATTCCGCAGTTTTCGGCAAGGTGTATTTTCCGCGCCTTACTACACCGATTTCAAACGTGCTTTCTTCAGTTGTGCAGTTCGGTATCCAGATGATTCTGGTTCTTGCTTTTCTTATTTATTATGTGGTAACAGGTGCCGTGCATCCCAACTGGCTTGCCTGCCTTGCCATTCCGGTTGTTTTGCTCATTCTCGGCATAATGGGCCTTGGTTGCGGTATTATCATATCAAGCCTTACAACAAAGTATCGCGATCTTTCTATTCTAATCGGCTTTGGTGTTCAGCTCTGGATGTATGCAACACCCATTGTTTATCCCATTTCGCAAATCGAAAACGAGCTGTTTAAAACAGTTCTTCTCATAAATCCCGCAACTGCTCCGATTGAGCTGTTCCGCTATGCACTGTTGGGTCAGGGTATGGTATCTGTTCCCGGTCTGATTTACTCAAGCGTATTTGCGGTGATTGTTATGGTACTTGGAATTATGGTATTCAACAAGGTCGAAAAGACCTTTATGGATACGGTTTGAGGTGAGATCATATGGAAAACACAAACCGTGAAATAGCAATAAAAATGACAGGTGTCAAAAAGCGTTACCGCCTCGGTCAGATCGGCGGCGGGACACTTCAGGCAGACCTTCAAAGCTGGTGGGCGAGAGTAAGAGGTAAAGAAGACCCCAACACCAAAATCGGTGAAGAAACACGCCTTGTCGGTCAGACCTTTATGGCACTCAACGGCATTGACCTTACTATTTATAAGGGTGAAGCCGTCGGCATTATCGGCACAAACGGTGCAGGCAAGAGCACAATGCTCAAGCTTCTCTCACGTGTTACAGCTCCCACAGAGGGTGAAATAGATATCTACGGCAGAATTGCATCTATGCTTGAGGTCGGTACAGGCTTCAGCCCCGAGATGACAGGCAGAGAAAACGTTTATATGAACGGTGCAATCCTCGGTATGACGAAGGCTGAAATTGACGCAAAAATGGAAGATATTATCGAGTTTTCCGAGGTGCGCGATTTTATCGATACTCCCGTCAAGCGTTACTCGAGCGGTATGTATGTCAAGCTTGCTTTCTCCGTTGCC
>JAZSEX010000071.1:0-27325 GCA_045531935.1 Acutalibacteraceae bacterium
ACAAGCATTGATTTCTTCTTCCGTCGGTGCAAGCTCCTTTTCACCGAGAATGTTTTTAAGTTCCATAACTCCCGTATCAATATAGTAAGTGTAAAAGGTATCCATTTCAATTGTTTTTAAACCAATTGCTCCGCTTTTATCCTGACTGTTAAAATTTTCTGCCCTTTGGCGCAAACCAACGAATGAAATGTCATCATAAATTCCGTTTTCTCTGCAAAGAACAAGCTGAATTTTAGCTTTTACACACTCACTGATGGCTCTGTCTTCAAGAGCTTTTTCCGGTGTTATTCCGTTAAAATCCTTCTGCCAGAAATCCTCGTCAACCTTGGCGTTGAACTCAGAAATGTAATAATTTATAACATTCGCCCTTTGGCGAGCCTTGAAATAGTCAAACTCCTCCTGTGTCACCGTTTCACCGTTGACAACAGCTACCGTTGTGACAGCTTCGTCCTCGGCACACGAACACAAGAAAAATAAAAAAGCTGAAATTAAAATCAAAATGGTGCGGACCGTTTTCATAGGCACACCCCCTGCCAAAATTATATATCACCGCTCCGATAATTGACAACAACGATGAATAAAGAAACAATCTCATTTTATTAAAAGTTTTTTAATGCATAATGTGCCTTCTTGTATAAAATGTTTCCTATAACATCAATAGATTCTCGCATCTATTTTGATTTACTATAATAAACTACTCCGGAATATTTTCCGTCTTTGTTTAATCTTCTGTTTGCAATATATCCGTCCTTTTTGAATCCTGCTTTTTCCATAACTCTGAATGATTGCACATTAAGCTCATTGCAGGAACATTCAACCAAGTAATAACCACGGTTATTTAGCAAATGGTCTGCAACTGCTTTTAATGCTTCAGCAGCATAACCATTGCCCCAATAGTTATATCTTACTGTATATCCTACATTGCAATAATTGTGTTTATTAACAATGGTATTAACATCTATATTACCGACAACTTCGCCCGTGGATTTCAATTCCATAACCCACTTTTCGTGTTTATTCTCGTCAGCTTCGCTTATCCATTTTCTGATACATTCCAACTCTTCATCTTTTGTCAAAGTAGGATATTTGATATATTTTGCTAATCTTTCATCAGTTATGATTTCATAGATAGCATCAATATCACTTTCTTTGTATCGTCTTAAAATAAGTCTGTCTGTTTCAATTCTTGGGCTTAGCATTATAATCTTTCTCCAAATCAATTAAATTGTCGGAATTTTTGATATATTATACCACCAACAGAGGGAAAGCACAATAGTACAAATTACCAGAAGGAAACGTTGTGAACAGAACGAAACAGCTGGGAAATTGATGCTCGATTTGAGAATCAAAGTGGGGTTTAGCAAACCATAGATCGCATAAAAAGAAAAAGGAAAAAACCGCAAGAATCAAGGATTCATGCGGATTTTTTGCTTGGCAGGGGCAGAAGGACTTGACTCGCGCGCCTGCGGGCGCTTGGTCGCTCGCGGTCACAACAGTCCACCGGACTGTTGCTCTGTACTGCTCGTCCTTCAAGTCCTTCTTTAGAATATTACAATAAAAAACAAAACGGACACCTTATGGTATCCGTTTCATTTTTTATGGCAGGGGCAGAAGGACTTGAACCCTCGGCACGCGGTTTTGGAGACCGCTGCTCTACCAACTGAGCTATACCCCTATATTTAATTGGTGGGCCATCAGGGACTCGAACCCCGGACCGACCGGGTATGAGCCGGTTGCTCTAACCAACTGAGCTAATGGCCCGCTTGATTGAAAAATCAACAGCTTTTGTAGTATATCAAATATATTTGCGTTTGTCAACATTTTTTTAAAAACTACTGATTTTTTATTTTTTATATGATATAATCGGATTCAGGAAAGGGGACAGGACAATGAGAGTAATGACGTTCAATATTCAGCACGCATTGGATTACAAAAGACAGGTTATCGATTACGATCTTTTTGTAAAAGCGATTGCTGAGCAAAATCCCGATTTCTGCGGACTTAACGAAGTAAGGGGCAAGGGCTGGCTGAAAGGATATGCAAACCAGACCAAGAAACTTGCTGACGGTCTGGGTTATAACGGATATTTCGGCAAGGCTGTTACACTTGATTTCGGCAATCCTTACGGTAATGCACTTGTATGCAGGTATCCTTTCAGGTCGGTTGAAACAGTGATTGTGCCTGACCCTCCGAAAACCGAAAAGGGTTATTATGAAACACGTGCCGTTATTAAGGCTGTTGTTGAGATTGACGGTAAGGATATACTGTTCCTTGTTACGCATATGGGTCTTATGCTCGGTGAGCGGCTGAATGCAATAAAAGTTATATGCGATATTCTTGACAGCACGGATATGCCTGTTATTCTTATGGGTGATTTCAACAATACACCCGATGCAGAGGAATTCAAGCCTCTTTATGAGAGACTGACAGACACAGACAATACAGGAAACTACACATTCCCGTCAGACAAGCCGGTTAAAAAGATTGACTATATTTTTTACCGTGGTCTTGAGTGCACCAAGGTTGAAACGGTCAACAAGGTTGTATCCGACCATTTGCCGATAATAGCTGAATTTAATGTAATATAATATATATTAACTATTGCAAGTTTTACCTGTTTATGGTATTATATATTGAATTTTGATTTGTGAAAGGAATTTTGCAAAATGCTTAACACAGAAAAAACAATGGAAAAGCTTGTTGCTCTTTGCAAGGGCAGGGGCTTTGTTTACGCCGGCAGTGAAATCTACGGCGGTCTTGCTAACACATGGGACTACGGCCCTCTCGGTGTTGAACTTAAAACAAACATCAAGGATGCATGGCGTAAAAAATTCATTCAGGAAAATCCCTACAACGTAGGCCTTGACAGTGCAATTCTTATGAATCCTCAGACTTGGGTTGCATCGGGTCACCTCGGCGGCTTCTCCGACCCTCTTATGGATTGCCGCGAGTGTAAAACACGCCACAGAGCAGACAACCTTATCGAAGATTTTGATGGCACAAATGTTGCAGGCTGGTCAAATGAGCAGATGATGGAATACATCAAGGAGAAGGCTATTGCATGCCCTTCCTGCGGTAAGCACAATTTCACTGATATCCGTCAGTTTAACCTTATGTTCAAAACATTCCAGGGCGTCACTGAGGACAGCAAGAACGAGCTTTACCTTCGTCCTGAAACAGCTCAGGGTATTTTCGTAAACTTTGCAAACATTCAGAGAACAACAAGAAAGAAAGTTCCTTTCGGTGTTGCTCAGATCGGTAAATCATTCCGTAACGAAATCACACCCGGTAACTTTATTTTCCGTGTCCGTGAGTTTGAGCAGATGGAGCTTGAGTTTTTCTGCAAGCCCGGCACAGATCTTGAGTGGTTTGAGTACTGGCGCGGTTTCTGCCGTGATTGGCTCTACTCCCTTGGCATCAAGCCCGAAAACCTTCGTCTTCGTGACCACGATCCCGAGGAGCTTTGCTTCTACTCCAAGGCAACAACAGACTTTGAGTATCTCTTCCCGTTCGGTTGGGGTGAGCTTTGGGGCGTTGCAGACAGAACCGACTACGATCTTACACAGCACATCAACACATCAGGTAAGGGTCTTGACTATTTCGATGCCGAAACAAACGAGAGATACATTCCCTACGTTATCGAGCCTTCACTCGGTGTTGAAAGACTCTTCCTTACAATTCTTACAGAAGCATATGACGAAGAGGTTGTTGACGCAGAAAAGAACGACGTAAGAGTTGTTCTCCGTCTTCATCCTACACTTGCTCCTTTCAAGGCTGCTGTTCTTCCTCTTTCCAAAAAACTCGGTGAGCAGGCACAGGAAGTTTATGCAAAGCTTTCTAAGAAGTTTATGGTCGACTACGATGATGCAGGTTCAATCGGTAAGCGTTACCGCAGACAGGATGAAATCGGTACACCCGTATGTATCACATACGATTTTGAGTCTCTTGAGGATGGCTGCGTAACAGTACGTGACCGTGACACAATGGAGCAGAAGAGAATCAAGATTGATGAGCTCGACGCATATATTGAGACTCTTATCGAATTCTGATTTTAAACTGAATTTTTGAACTGAAAAGCTCTGACTCGTATCTTGCAAGTCAGGGCTTTTTGTGTAATAAAAATTTTTGGTATTTTTTGTGACCTTTTGTTATTTTCATTCGTTTTATTTATGGAGGAGCAAAAATGCTTTTTCTTTTTTCAATTAGTGATTCGTCTGTGAATCTCACTGAGATGTACGAAAAGTATGCAGACACTTTGTATAGAATTGCGTTAACTCATCTCGGCGCACACGATGATGCAGAAGATGCGGTGCATGATGTTTTTGCTAAATATATAAGTGCCTTACCGTCGTTTCGTGACAGTGAGCACGAAAAAGCGTGGTTTATACGTGTTACCGTAAACCGTTGTCACGATATATCACGTCACAAATCAAGAAGAAATCATCTGCCGCTTGAAGAGGCTGAGTCAGTTACACATACTGACAATTACGAGCCTGAAATTATACATACAGTACACTCGTTGCCCGAAAAATACAGGTCAGTTATAGTGCTTCATTATCTTGAGGGATTCTCGGTTGAGGAAACCGCCCGGATATTAAAGCTTACAGTATCTGCTGTTAAAATGAGGCTTTCAAGAGGAAGAGATTATATAAAAGAGCTTATCGGAAAGGAGGAAAGTTGATTTGTTTGACGAAAAACAACTCGAAGAATACCGCGGTATTACTGCGCCGCAGTCACTTAAAGTACGCGTTATGTCTACAGAGAGGAAACCCGCTGAAATAATCAGCTTTCCCCGAAAAGCTCTGACTGTAGCTGCATGTATCGCAGTAGCTTTTATCGGTTTATTTGCTTTTGGCGGAAACACTACCGAAGTCAGCCTTGATTACGCTTCGCCTGCGGTGATTTCACGCAATACGCATACCAGTGTTGTGCTGAATATTGAAGCTGACCGTAAGAGTGTTATATCGGTTTCCGGCGGAATGTTGAAATCCGCATACGGTGATATGACAGCTGCGCAAATTGAAATCAGCGATGATGCACGTCTTGAATGGCTTGTAGATTATAGTGAAGATTACGTACTTACCGTAAACACAGGATTCAAAACTGATAGGTATTCACTTGGATTCAATGAACACAGTGAAATGTGGGAGTTTGAAAAAATAAAATAAAAATTATTTTAAAGGAGAAAAATACCATGAAAAAATTTATCGCACTCATTCTTGCAGGCGTAATGCTTCTCAGCTTTGCTGCTTGCGGTGGCAATGAAACAGCCGAGGAAACAACTGTAGCACCCTCAACTGATGCAGTTGCAGAAAACACAACAGACGCACCCGAGCAGGACGCTACATCAGCTCCCGAAGCATCAGACAGCACAGTTGCAGATGCAGCTGACCTTCTTAACAAAGTTTGGGCAAAGTTTGCTGACGATGAGAAGTTCTTTGCAATGGGCGGCCATTTCTCAAATCCTGTTGACGGTGCAGCAGGCAAGTATGATATCACTATGGTTGAAGAGCTTGACGGTTCTCTTGGTCTTCCTCAGGCAAATGCAGCACAGATTGACGATGCAGCATCTCTTATGCACGCTATGAATGCTAACACATTTACAGGTGCAGCTTACCACCTTACAGCCGGTACAGATGCAGCAGGCTTCGCATCTGCAATCGAGTCACATCTTGCTTCAAGACAGTGGATGTGCGGTATCCCCGAGACACTCCTCATTGTTGCGGTTGACGGCTATGTTGTAACAGCTTTCGGTGCAAACGACATCGTTTCCAACTTCAAGGCAAAGCTTACAGGTGAATTTGCATCTGCTCAGATTCTTGTTGAGAAACCCATCGCATAATTAACTGTACTTATTAAACAATAAATATAAAGCACACACGAAAGGGAGATTTTCATTATGTTGTTTTCGAGTATACCATTTTTGTATTTCTTCCTGCCGTGTGTGCTTATTTTATATTTTGCTGTCCCGAAGTGTCTGAAGAACACTGTGCTTATGCTTGTCAGCTTTTTCTTCTACGCTTGGGGAGAGCCTAAATATATTCTTCTTATGATTTCGACTATTGCGATAAACTATGTTGCAGGTCTGCTTGTTGAACGTTTCAGAGGCAAGCTGCTTTCAAAAGTGTTTGTGGTGGCATCTGTTGTTGTTTCATTAGGTTTTCTCGGGTATTTTAAGTATGTTGATTTCTTTATTGAAAATTTCAACGCGGCAACAGGCCTTTCTGTGCCTCTACTGCGTATAGCTCTGCCTATCGGTATCAGCTTTTATACCTTTCAGACTCTCAGCTACACTGTCGATGTATATCGAGGAGACGTTGCGGCACAGAAAAATCCAGTAACACTTGCGGCTTATGTAACAATGTTTCCTCAGCTCATAGCGGGACCGATTGTACGCTATTCGGATATAGCAAAACAGCTCAGCGACAGAACACACAGCTTTGAGAAGTTTGCTCTCGGCATACGAAGATTTGTAATGGGTCTGGCAAAAAAAATACTTATTGCCAATACTCTCGGTGAGCTTTGTGATATTTTTCGTGCGACCGATGAAAAAGCGGTGCTTTACTATTGGCTTTATGCTGTAGCTTTTTCTCTTCATATTTATTTCGATTTCTCCGGCTACAGCGATATGGCTATTGGTCTGGGTAAAGTTTTTGGCTTTGATTTTCTTGAGAATTTCAACTATCCGTTTGTTTCATCAAGCGTCACTGAATTCTGGCGCAGATGGCATATGTCGTTAGGGTCATGGTTCAGAGATTATGTGTATATTCCTCTTGGAGGTAACCGTGTTTCAAAGGCAAAGTGGTTCTTCAACATTTTTGTTGTGTGGATGCTTACGGGATTCTGGCATGGTGCTGCCTGGAATTTTGTAGTATGGGGCTTGTTCTTTGCAGTTCTTCTTATAATTGAAAAACTGTTTTTGCTCAGACTGCTTGAAAAGACGAAGGTAATAAAGCGTATATATATTGTACTTGCGGTTCTTATAAGCTTTGTGATTTTTAATGCAACAGATATGGCAGAAGCCATAAGATACATCGGAGGTATGTTCGGTGTCGGCGGTATTCCGCTGATAAATGCGGAAATGCTTTACTATCTGAAGAGTTATGCGGTTGTGCTTGTGCTCGCAATTATCGGTTCCACTCCGTTTGTTAAAAATGCTGTGAACAGATTTGCTGAAAAGAAAGCAATCGGAACCGTGATAAAGGTTGCGGAGCCGCTTGTGATTGCAGTGCTTATGATTGTTATGACAGCATATCTTGTGGACGGTTCATTCAATCCGTTCCTTTATTTCAGATTCTGATAGGAGGGGATAAGAGATGAAACTTAAAAATATTGCAGTGTCGTCAGTTTTTATTTTTATTATATTCGGTTTGTGTGCAAGCTTTATTCTGAAACCGCCTGAAGACTTCTCTGATAGTGAAAGACGCTTGCTGCTGAAGTTTCCTGAGATAAGTGTGCAAAATGTTATCTCGGGCAAATTTATGAAAGATTTCGAATCATATACGCTTGATCAGTTTCCGCTTCGTGACGGATTCCGTACGGTTAAGGCACTTGTTTCAACGAAGCTGTTTATGAAGCAGGATAACAACGATATATATGTTAAAGACGGTTATGCAGCGGCTGTTGAATATCCTTTGAAATCCGATTCGATACAGAATGCAGCTAACCGTTTAAACTCAATAATTGATAAATACACCACAGACAAGAATAAAATTTATTTGAGTATAATACCTGATAAAAATTACTTCTTGTCGGAAACAAGCGGCAGGCTTTCGCTCGATTATGGTGCACTTGTTTCACAGCTCAGTAATCAAGTCAAAGCAGATAAGTATATAGATATTTTTGGTGATCTCAGACTTGAAAATTACTATAAAACTGATACTCATTGGAGACAGGAACAACTGATACCTGTTGCAGATAAGCTTCTTGATGCAATGGGCACTGCGTCAGATTATTCAGAATTGTCACTTGCAAGCCTGAGCAAGCCTTTTTACGGTGTGTATCGCGGTCAGTCTGCTTTGCCGCTTGAGGGTGAAAATTTACAGTATTTTAAGGGCGGTTATATAGATTCTCTCAAAGTATATGACTTTGAACACTCCAAGGAAATTCCGGTTTATGATATGAAAAAAGCAGACGGTAAAGACCCGTATGAAATGTATCTTTCGGGTTCAATTTCACTGATGAGTATTGATAATCCAAAGGCAACAACTGATAAGGAATTGATTGTTTTCAGAGATTCGTTCGGCAGCAGTATTGCTCCGTTGTTAGCTTCCGGATACAGTAAGGTTACATTAGTGGATATAAGATATATAAGCAGTTTTGTTATCGGTAATTTCGTTGATTTTGAGAATGCAGATATATTGTTTCTTTACAGTACACTTGTGCTGAATAACAGCGAACAATTCAGGTAATCAGAAAAAGGACTGTGTGATGAACACAGTCCTTTTAATTATATTATTTTAAAAACAAAGGCGTGAGCTTAACACTCACGCCTTTTGGTTTAAGCTTTAATTATGCTTCTGGTGTTTCAGGCTCCTGAGGGGGCTTGATACCGATCTTCTCAACGAATGCAAGGAGATCTTCGTCACCGATAAGAACGAATACGTCATAGAGAACGATTTCGCCGCTGATGAGAAGGGGAATGAGTCTTGCAACTGTTGAAAGGAGACCGCCTATCATTGCGAAGAAGTCTGCAACTTCCTGGAAGAAATCCTTAACGGGCTTCCAGAACTCCTCCCAGGGAGTAAGACGCTCGAACTCGTCTACAACTTCCATAGCTCTGGTAAGAGCAGCAGTGAGGTTATCGATTGTGCTCTGGTGGTCAGCATATGTTGTGTAAAGGGTTCTGTCGATAGCCTTAGCAGCCTCAAGTGCCTTTGCAAATGCATCCCAGGCTTCGCCTGCGCCTACCATTTCTTCTTCTGTGTAGAAGTTCTCAAAAAGATAGGTGTCAGCTATTGCGATAGCCTCATCAAGCGCTGTATAGTCAGCAGGGATTGTTTCAGCCTTTGCGTAAATTTCCTTGAAAGCAGCTGTTGCTTCGTCGATTTCATCCTGATATGTGATATCGAGGTTAAGAGCAACGTAATCCTTCTCAGCTACAAGAGCCTCAGCCTCAGCGATAAGCTCTGCTGCATTGGAGTATCTGTTGGGAGAAAGGTTCTTGATGTCGTTAAGAGCCTTTGACCAAGCAGCTGTGCTTGCTCTCATGAGGGGAACACGAGCGATAACGTCTTTGATAGCTGCTGTAGCTGCATCAACGTCAGCCTGCTTGTCGATTGTGTAGCCGCTGATGGGTGCGTTTGTACGATCTTCGTAAGTGTTAATCATCTCAGCTATAACGTTTGCGAAGTCGTCACCAATCTCGTTTGCCTGAGCATTGAGGTTGTAGAGCTTAGCTGTGAGTGTCTCTGTAATCTGAACGGGCTCGTTAGCCTTGATAACTCTGAGCTCAGCAAGTGCCTCGAGGTAAGCTGCTGTGTCAGCAGGCTTGTACTTGAGGTTTGCGATTGCATCAAGGATAGCTGCTGCAGCCTCGTCAACCTTAGCCTGATCAAGCTTTGTGTAAGCACTTACGTCAACTGCAAGGGCTGCATCAAGGTCTGTTGTGTCGCAGAGATCTCTGTCAACTTCCTTAGCCTGAGCAACTGCTGCATCATAAGCTGTGAAATCAGCGGGCTGAGCTTCAACACCTGTGATTGAAAGTGTTGCTGCAGAACCTGCGGGGATTGTGTATGCACCGTCAACTGCTGTGAGAGTCTCTGTGCCGAGAGCAACTGCAAGCTCGTCTGCTGTGAAGTTTTTTGTGTCAACAACAACCTTGAAAGATGTTGCAGATGTTGTTGCGTAGTATGTAACAGCCTTATCGTTTACTGTGTAGCTTACACCGTCAACAGCGGGGAACTTAGCAAAGCTGCCAGCTTTGAGAGTAACAACTGCACGGTAGCCTGTTGCAGTAGCTGTCTTACCGGCTGCGTTGGAAACTGCACCTGCTTTGGTGACAACGGAAACAACAGCATCTGTTGCGTTGTTAGCTCTTGCACTTGCAAGGTAGTAAGCTGTAGCTGTTGTTGTACCTGCAAGGTTAGCAATGCCGAGCGACTTAGCCATTTCAGCATCGGGAAGTACTACGTTAGCTGAAAGTGTAGCACCTGTAACCTTTGCACCTGCTGTTGCATCCCAGTAATCGTATGTGATTGTTGTGGGAACGATAGCTGCCTTCTCTGCAACGGAGAATGTGCCGTAGAAGTCTGTGTTGAGTGTTGAGTAAAGTGAGCTTGTTGCAAAGTTCATGGGAGTCTTTGCGTTGAAAGCTGCCTTTGCAAGAACGTCTGTTGTGATGATGACAAGGTCACCGTCATCTTCTGCCTTGATGACGTCCCAAGAGATGCCACCGAAAACGAGTGTGTCTTTTGCTGCTGCTTCATCTGCCGCAAAAGAGAAGGGGATTGCCGTAAGCATCATAACTGCTGCAAGAACAACAGCAAGAAGACGCTTTGAAAGGGATGATGTCTGCATTTTGTTATCCTCCTGAAATCTGTAGGAATTTTTTTGCAAATATAATTATATCATATAAGAACAAATTTGTCCCTATGTAATATCTACCAAAAAATGAATACAAAAAATGTTTTAGTTGAATAAAAATATTAAATTTATATTATATAAAATCTTTTTCGGTAAAATTACGGTAACAACCGCTGAGAATGTTTTCCCACCACTGCTTGTTGTCAATATACCACTGAATAGTCATCTTGATACCGTCATCAAATTTTGTTTGTGGCGACCAACCAAGCTCGTTGCCGATTTTTGTCGGATCGATTGCGTAACGTCTGTCGTGACCGGGACGGTCTTGGACATAGGTGATAAGGTCATCTGTTTTGCCGAGGGCAGAAATGATAGTCTTAACAACCTTGATATTTGCTTTTTCGTTATGTCCGCCGATGTTGTATACCTCGCCGATTCTGCCGTTGTCGAGAATCATAGCTATTGCACGGCAGTGATCTTCGACATAGAGCCAGTCACGCACATTAAGACCTTCACCGTAAACAGGCAGAGGCTTGTCGTGGCTTGCATTTGCAATCATAAGCGGAATCAGCTTCTCAGGGAACTGATACGGGCCGTAGTTGTTTGAGCAACGTGAAATTGTAACGGGTGTGCCGAAGGTTCTGTGGTAAGCGAGTACAAGAAGGTCGGCAGATGCCTTGCTTGCAGAGTAGGGGGATGATGTGTGAATCGGAGTGTCCTCGGTGAACATAAGGTCAGGTCTGTCAAGCGGAAGGTCACCATACACTTCGTCGGTTGATACCTGATGGAATCTCGGTACTTTATATTTGTTGCATGCGTCGAGAAGTACCTGAGTGCCGAGAATGTTTGTCTTGAGGAATACCTCTGGCTCTTCGATTGAGCGGTCAACGTGTGACTCTGCGGCAAAGTTGACAACAGCATCAAAGTTCTCTTTTTCAAAAAGCTCGTAGATGAAGCTTCGGTCTGTTATATCGCCCTTTACAAATGTAAACTTGTCCGACTTGAAAGCATCCTTGAGAGTTTCAAGGTCGCCTGCATATGTGAGTGCGTCAAGACAGACAAGCTGAGTGTCGGGATAATTCTCAAGCATATAGTAAACGAAGTTACCGCCGATGAATCCTGCACCGCCTGTTATAAGAAGTTTATTCATAACATAAACACCTTTCTGTATTTAAACATATAAACATTATAGCAAATAATTATCTCAAAATCAACTAAAACTATTGCAAGAAAAGCTGTATAAAGCTAAAATATTATCATCAAGCGTTTGGAGGTTGTAAAATGGCAAGAATAGAGCCGATAAAGTATGAAAATATGACTGATGAAGCAAAATCAGCTCATGATGAGTATATAAAAAAGTCAAAGGTTAACAATATGAAGCTGACCTTGCTTCACAATGCGACTGCCTTTAAAGTGTTGAACGGTTTTCACACTCTTTGCGATGAGGCAAAGAAATTTCTGACGGAGCTTGACGTGAATCTTTTCTGCTACGCAATATCTTTTGAAAACGGCTGTATGGCCTGCTCGGCGATATTCAAAAGCTTTCTTGATGAGCAGGGTGTGGATTTTAATACGCTTATACTGACTCCCGTACAGCAGGCACTCGTTTCGTTCGGCAGAAACGTTGCAGATGATCCGCACGAGGTTTACGAAGACCAGCTTGCTGAACTTAAAGAATTTTTTACCGATGAACAGCTGGTTGTTATAACTTCACTTGCCGCAATGATGATTGCTTCAAATATTTTCAACACCGTATTCGAAATAGAAATATAAAATAACGCTCTCCCGATTCATTGTCGGGGGAGCGTTCAGTTTTTAAAAGTTGCTTTCGACAAGACGTGAACAGCATTCGGGTGAGTAAATCCAGCGGCTGATATGCGTGGTGTCTGTGTAATACTGCGGTTTATCGGGCGGATACTCGGCGTTAAATGCATCTACAATTATAAGCTTTACTTTCATTCTTTCAGGTATGAGGCTTTTGATATAAACTGTTGCGTGCTGACCCGGATATACGTCAGGTACAGGCTCTGCAAGCCCTGCGAGATTCGGCGCAAGCTCAACAAAAACACCGTATTTTTCTACTGAACGTATGATTCCCGGTACTGTCTGACCCGGACTGAAATTCTGCGCGTTCTGCTCCCATGTTCCGAGAAGCTCTTTGTGGGAGAGTGTTATTTTGCCGTCGGGTGCAATATCCTTGATGATAGCTTTTATGTCGTCGCCTGTTGAGAAACGTACGTTGGGATGAGGTATACGTGAAACGGAAATTGCATCAATCGGCATAAGTGCAATAAGTCCCGCACCGATATCGGCAAAAGCTCCGAATCCCTCAATATGAGTGATTTTTGCATCTATTACGTCGCCCGGTGAAAGTTGAGAAATGTATTCGTTGTAACAGTCCTGCTGAATTTCTCTGCGGCTGAGTATTGCGATTTTTTCGCCATAGTTATCCTCTTCAAAGCCGATTATTCTGAATGATACGGGCTTATTTACTCTTGATATAAGTGCTATATCACGCACGCTTCCGTCTTCTATGCCGATTGCACCTTCGTTACGTGGGATGATACCTCTTATAGGTCCCAGGTCGAGGTGAAGGTTATGCTCGTTGTCGCAGAGCAGTACTCTGGCTTCAAGTGTTGTCTTTTTGCTGTAAGCCTGCATAATTGAGCTGATATCGGTGAGTGCTGTGCGGTTTTCAGGTGTGGATATCAGCTTGCCTTCGGGTTTATATCTTCTCATTTACTGTGCGGCGCAGTTCTTACGCCGCTCCCTCCCTTGCTGGTTTTTTGCCGTTGATTTATATATATGCGTTTTCTCGTTTTACATTCCCTTGGTGATTGATATTTTTGTATATATATGTTATAATAATTTGAAATGAGGTGGTATACGTGGATGTAAGACTCGGTGATATTCTTCATATGAAAAAGCAGCATCCTTGCGGTAAAGCAACGTTTGAAGTGCTTCGCACAGGTATGGATTTCCGTCTGCGCTGTACGGGCTGCGGCAGAGAATTGATGATACCGCGCTCAAAGGCAGAGAAAAACATCAAAAAAATCGAAAGAAAAGATGAAGGTTAATTTATGCTTGATAAGCTTGCACAGGTAGAACAAAGATTTGACGAGATAAATGAAAAGCTCTGTCAGCCGGATGTGGTTTCGGATATGGAGCTTTATAAAAAGTATATGCAGGAGATGAAGCATCTCACTCCCGTTGTTGAAAAATTCCGTGAGCATAAAAAAGCTCTTGCCGATATAGAGGGTGCACAGGAAATGGTCGACGATTCTTCTCTTGAAGCGGAGCTTCGTGAGATGGCTGCCGAGGAGCTTGAAGCGGCAAAGGAGCAGGCTGAGATAACTCAGCAGGAGCTTAAAGTGCTTCTTCTTCCCCGTGACCCTAATGACGACAAAAACGTTATTGTCGAAATCAGAGGCGGTGCAGGCGGTGATGAGGCTTCACTGTTTGCAAACTCACTTTACCGTATGTATTCGATGTATGCCCAGACAATGGGATGGGGCAGTGAAATTCTCTCAGCCAACGAAACTGAGGTAGGCGGATTTAAAGAAATAAGCTTTATGATAAGCGGTGAGGGTGCTTTCTCACGCTTTAAGTTTGAGAGCGGCGTGCACCGTGTTCAGCGTGTGCCCGAAACCGAAAGTCAGGGCAGAATTCATACGTCTACCGTTACCGTTGCAGTGCTTCCCGAAGCGGAAGAAGTTGATATACAGATAAACCCTGCAGATTTGCAGATTGATACGTTCCGTTCAAGCGGTGCAGGCGGTCAGCATATAAACAAGACCGAATCCGCCATAAGAATTACACATTTGCCTACGGGTACTGTAGTTGAGTGCCAGGATGAACGCAGTCAGCACAAAAACCGTGACAAGGCTATGAGAATTCTGCGTTCAAGAATTCTCGAAGCAGAGCGTGAAAAGCAGGCAAATGAGATAGCAGGTGAACGACGCTCTCAGGTCGGTACCGGTGACAGAAGTGAAAGAATACGTACCTATAACTATCCGCAGGGCAGACTCACTGACCACAGAATAGGTCTTACACTTTATAAACTCGAAGCAATTCTAAACGGCAGCCTTGATGAGCTTATTGATGCACTTATAACTGCGGATACAGCAGAAAAACTTCGTGCACAGGAATAATAATCGAAAGAAGATTAATAATGGCAGAGACAAAACTATTTAAATATAATGAATCCGATTTGCGGATGCTTGATGAAATAGGCTGCATACTTCGTAACGGCGGAATTGTCGGTATACCGACAGAAACCGTTTACGGACTTGCCGCAAATGCATTTGACGGTACTGCAGTCGCAAAAATATTCAAGGCTAAAGGCAGACCGCAGGATAATCCTCTGATTGTTCATATAAGTGAGATTTCACAGCTTGATACAGTTGTATCTTCTGTACCTGCAGGTGCTTATGCTCTGGCAGAGAAATTCTGGCCGGGTCCTTTGTCGATTATTATGCCCAAGGGTGAGAGAATACCCGATGAGGTCAGTTGCGGACTTGAAACAGTAGCAGTGCGTATGCCGTCGCATACTGCCGCACGTGCAATAATATCTGCTGCAGGTGTGCCTCTTGCCGCACCGTCCGCAAATCTTTCGGGAAGTCCGAGCCCGACTACCGCACAGCACGTAGTTGACGATATGTGGGGCAGAGCGGATGCGATAGTCGACGGCGGTATGTGTGACGTCGGTGTTGAGTCAACGGTTGTTTCTCTTGTTGGTGATAAACCGAGACTGCTCCGTCCGGGCGGTATTTCACTCGAACAGCTTGAAAGCGTGCTTGGTGAGGTTGAGGTTGACCGAGCAGTTTTAGCCGAGCTCGAGCCGGGTCAGCAGGCAGCTTCACCCGGAATGAAATATAAGCATTATTCACCCAAAGCGAGGGTAATAATAGTAAAGGGCAGTTTTGAAAACTACAAGCGTTTTGTGAGTAACAAAAAAGAATGTGCCGCACTTTGCTTTGACGGTGAGGGTGATAAGCTCGATATACCGTTTATTGAAATCGGCAGAGAGCACGACAGTCAGGCTCAGGCTCATCTTATTTTTGATGCCCTCCGTAAACTCGACGAAATGGGCGTGCAGACTGCATATGCAAGGTGTCCGGATACCGACGGTGTAGGTCTTGCGGTTATCAACCGTTTGCTCCGTGCGGCGGCATTTACTGTGCTCGACGTTGACGGTGCAATGCTGATTGGTTTCACCGGACCGACCGGTGCGGGTAAATCAACTGTTGCAAAATCTATTTGCGAAAAATACGGCTTTGCACATATCGACTGCGATGAAATTGCAAGAGAAATTATGTCGGCAGGTTCGCCGATACTGATGCAGTTATCACAGGCTTTCGGTGATGACGTTATCAAAGATGACGGCAGCCTTGACCGAGCACTGTTGGCAGAGCGTGCATTCGTTTCAAAGGAGCAGACAATGCTGCTCAACAGCATAACTCACCCCGTTATCACATCAATAGCTATTGCAAAGGTGAATAGCTTTACACTTGAAGACAAAACGGCTGTGTTACTGGATGCAGCGGCTATTTTTGAAAGTAAAATTGACAAGTTGTGCACCTTTACAGTAGTCGTGAGCGCTCCTGAAGAGGTAAGAAAAGAGCGCATAATGAAGCGTGACGGAATAAGCGTGGAAAAGGCTGAAGAAAGAATAAAAGCACAACTTAAAGAGAGTGAATATGAGCAGAAAGCGGACGTGATAATACGTAATTTCCTGCCTTATGATATTGAAACAGAAAGCAAAAAAATCATTGAAGCATATAAGGAGAGAAAACAATGAGCAAGAATGAAGAACTCAGAGAAAAACTTTTCTACGAACCCAAGCATGGCTGTAAAATTATGGATGAAGCTGAGGTAAAAGCGGCTGACGATTTTGCAGAAGGCTATAAGAAGTTTATGACCGAGTGCAAGGTTGAGCGTGAGGTTGTCGAATACGTTTCGGCACTTGCAGAGGCTAACGGTTTTGTACCATTTGACAGCAAGGCAACCTACAAAGCAGGTGACAAAGTTATTTATAACAACAGAGGTAAGGCTGTAATACTTGCAGTTATCGGCAGTAAGCCCGTTGAAGAGGGTGTACGTATTGCTGCAGCTCATATTGATTCTCCCCGTCTTGACCTTAAGCCCAATCCGCTTTATGAGGATGCCGAGCTTGCACTTTTCAAGACACATTACTACGGCGGTATCAAGAAATATCAGTGGACTGCAATTCCGCTTGCACTTCACGGTGTTGTAATCAAGGCTGACGGCACAAGTGTAAAGGTCAATATCGGTGAAGATGCAGGTGACCCGAAGTTTGTTGTAACTGACCTTCTTCCTCACCTTGCCGCAGAGCAGATGAAGCGTTCACTTGCCGAAGGTATCAAGGGTGAAGAGCTCAATATACTCGTTGGCAGCAGACCCCTCAAGGATGATGAGGGCGGCGACAGCGTTAAGCTGAATATAATGAACATTCTTTACGAAAAGTACGGCATTGTTGAGTCCGATTTCCTCAGTGCAGAGCTTGAGGTTGTGCCGGCATTCGGTGCCGATGATATCGGCTTTGACAGAAGCCTTATCGGTGCATACGGTCACGATGACAGAGTATGTGCTTATCCTTCCGTTATGGCAATACTTGATGCAGGTGTGCCCGAGTATACTGCACTTACTGTGCTTGCAGATAAAGAAGAGACAGGCTCTGAAGGTAACACAGGTCTTGACTCTGCTTATATGGCATATTTTATCAGCGACCTTGCACGTATGCAGGGCGGTGTCGGCAGTATTGCGATGAGCAACAGCCAGTGCCTTTCCGCTGATGTAAATGCGGCGTTTGACCCGACCTTCCCCGGCGTACATGAGAGAAAGAATGCATCCTTTGCAAACAAAGGTATTGTTGTTACAAAGTATACCGGTTCACGAGGTAAGAGCGGTACATCCGATGCGAGTGCCGAGTTTATGGGTAAAATCCGCAGACTCTTCAATGAAAACGGTGTTGTTTGGCAGGTAGGTGAGCTCGGTAAGGTTGATGAAGGCGGCGGAGGCACCGTTGCAAAATACGTTGCTTACCACAATATTGACGTTGTTGACGTCGGTGTGCCCGTGCTTTCAATGCACGCACCCTACGAGGTTATTTCAAAGATTGACTTATATATGGCTTACAAAGGATTTTTAACATTCTTCACAAAGTGAGAAATTTATGACAACTGAGCTTGACAGAGAAAAGCGTTTGCGTAAAAAGGCGATGAGTCTGCCGCTCCGACCCGGAGTATATCTGATGAAGGATAAGAGCGGCACGATAATCTACGTCGGAAAGGCGAAAGCACTCAAAAACAGAGTCAGCAGCTATTTCGGCTCACATACAAACCACACTACAAAGGTTATACGTATGGTTGAGCACGTGCAGGATTTTGACTATATAGTGACGGACAGTGAGTTTGAAGCACTTGTGCTCGAATGCAGTCTTATCAAACAGCACAGCCCGAAGTACAACATTCTTCTCAAAGATGACAAGGGCTATCACTACGTCAAAATCACAAAGGGCGACTGGCCGAGAATAGATGCCGCAATGCAGCTGGTGGATGACGGGTCTGAGTATATCGGGCCGTACACCGGCTCTTTTGCCGTGCGTCAGACTGTTGATGAGGTTAAAAAGATATTCCGTCTGCCTCAGTGTACAAAAACTTTTCCCGTCACTCACAGACAGCGTCCTTGCCTGAATTTTCATATTTCACAGTGCTCTGCACCGTGTGCAGGCAAGATTTCGCAGGCGGATTACAAGCGGAGCGTAGAGCAGGCTGTCGATTTCCTCAAAGGCGGCTCTGCAGAAACCGTCAAGCGTATGCAGGCTGAGATGGAGCAGGCTGCGGAAAACCTTGAATTTGAAAAAGCTGCAGTGCTTCGTGACAGAATAAACGCTATAACAAAATTCGGTGAGAAGCAGAAGGTAGTCAGTGCCGACGTTGCCGAGCAGGATGTTTTTGCTCTTGCTCAGTCGCAGGATAAGGCTTGCCTTGCAGTACTCCGTTTCTTTGCAGGCAGACTTTGCGATACGGAACATTTTATTATTGATGCTCCCGAAGATGATTCGGTAGCAAGATATGAAATGATAATGAGCTATTACTCGATGCGTGAGCGTATTCCGCCGAGGATTCTTATAGACTCTTTGCCGCAGGATGATGAGCTTGTCTCACAGTGGCTCAGCGAAAAGCTCGGCAAAAAAGTCAGCTTTGTAGTGCCTCAGCGTGGCGGTCAGCTTAAACTGCTTGAAATGTGCCGCTCCAATGCGAGTGAAAAGCTTGCACTGAATCTTGGCAGAAAGGGCAAAGAAACAGCGGCACTCGATGAGCTTGCAAGGCTTCTCGGTCTTGATTCACCGCCCGAATATATTGAGTCTTACGACATATCGCATACTGCAGGTACGGAAAACGTTGCAGGTATGATTGTGTTTAAAAACGGTCAGCCCTATAAGCAGGCTTACAAACGTTTTAAAATCAAGGGCTTTGAGGGACAGGATGACTGTGCTTCAATGGCTGAGGTGCTTGAGAGAAGATTTACGCACTACCTTGAAGAAAACGCAAAGCCCGATGGTGAGAAGCGTGACGAGGGTTTTGCAAAACTGCCTGATCTGATTCTGCTTGACGGTGCCGAAATGCAGGTTAATGCGGTAAGGGCTGTATTTCTGCGGCTCGGTATTGACGTGCCTCTTTACGGTATGGTAAAGGATTCAAGCCACCGCACAAGAGCTATAACAGGCGAGGGCGGCGAGATATCAATTAACTCAAAACGCAGTGCTTTTACGCTTGTTTCACGCATTCAGGAGGAAGTACACCGCTTTGCAATCGAATATCACCGTAAACGCAGAAGTGCCGGCATTTCAACCACACTAACTCAGATAGAAGGTGTCGGTCAGAAGCGAGCGGCGGCTTTGTTGAAATATTTCAAATCGGTAAATGCGATAAAAAATGCCGGTTTTGATGAACTTTGTGCCGTAAAAGGTGTTGATAAACGCTCGGCACAAGCAGTTTTTGATTATTTCCACAGTTTGAACGAAGATTGAATTTTATTTAAAAAACTTGACAAATCCAAAAGAATAAAAGATAATAATAGAGTATAATGCCGTTTAATGCGAACTTAACGGTCATATTTTCATATTTTAGGAGTATTATGAGAGTTATTACAGGCTCGGCAAGAGGCAGAGTTCTTGCGACACTTGAGGGCGGCGACGTTGTACGCCCGACAACAGACAAAGTGAAAGAAGCTATGTTCAGCATAATTCAGTTCGATATCGAGGGCAGGAGAGTGCTCGACCTTTTTGCAGGCTGCGGTCAGCTCGGTATTGAGGCGCTCAGCCGCGGTGCGGCAAAGTGTACCTTTGTTGATGCTGATTCAAAGGCTGTTGCTGTTGTGAAAAGCAACCTTGAGCATACGAAGCTTGCCGATGCGGCTGCCGTTGCCCAGATGGATGCTTTTTCGTTTCTGCGTATGTCGCCTGAGGTTTTTGATATTGTTATTCTTGACCCTCCGTACGGTGTAGGTCTGCTTCAGAAGGCACTCGCCTCACTTGACGGTAAAATGGCTGAGGGCTCACTTATCGTATGCGAATTTCCTGCAGGAGAAGAGCTGCCCGAAACAGCAGGCGGACTTAAGATTTTCAAACGCTATAAATACGGCAAAACAGAGCTTGCCGTATACAGATAAAAGGGGAGTGAGCAGATGAGAGTTGCTGTTTGCCCCGGCAGCTTTGACCCGGTTACTATAGGCCATCTTGACGTAATCAGACGTGCTGCCAAAATGTTCGACAAGGTAATAGTTGTCGTAATGTTCAACTACCACAAAAAGACAAGTGCCTTTACACCTGAGGAGCGTGTTGAGCTTATCAAGCGTGTTACGGGTGATATTCCGGGAGTCGAGGTTGACTGTTACTACGGTCTGCTTGCCGACTATGCAAGGGAAAAGGGTGCTGTAGCTATAGTCAAGGGTTTGCGTGCCGTATCCGACTTTGAGGCGGAGTTTCAGCAGGCACTTGCAAACAAGAAGCTCAACAGCGAGGTTGAAACTGTTTTCCTCACGGCGAGTGCGGAAAATATGTACCTCTCTTCAAGCGTTGTTAAACAAATCTGCGGTTTCGGCGGTGACATTTCGGAATTTGTACCTGCCGAAATACGGGATGATATAGTAAAAAGACTCAGAAAGGATGTAAATATATGAGAGTTGAAGATTTACTTGAAAAGATTGAGGAAATACTCGATAACGGTCAGAAGGTAGCTTTCTCTTCAAAGGTTACCGTTGACGTTGAGGCTATCCGCAACTGCGTTGACGAAATCCGTGCAAATATGCCTGAAGAGGTGCGTCAGGCACGTAATATCGTACGTGACAGAAACAAGCTCATTGACGAAGCTACTCAGCAGGCTGAGACAACACTCAGCAAGGCAACCGAAAGAGCTCAGGAGACAATCAACAAGGCAAATGCAAAAGCAAAGGAGCATATCCTTTCTTCCGAAGAAATTGCAAGAACAAACGTTGCACAGGCTGAGGAGAGAGCAAGCCTTACAATCGCTAATGCTGATGCAAAGGCACAGCAGATGGTTGAGGAGAGCGAAGTTGTTGCACGTGCAAAGCAGTACTGCGACGAGATGTTCAGAAAGGCTCAGGCTCAGGCTGAGGCTACAATCGCAAACGCTAACGCAACAGCTGCAGAGACAGTTGAAACAGCTAACCAGCAGGCAACAGCAGCTAAAGAACAGGCTTCAAAGTGGGCAAATGACATATGTGCTTCTGCCGCAAACTTTGTTGAGAACATAATTGGCCAGACTGAGCGTTCACTCGCTAACAGCCTTGGCAGCGTACGTCAGGCAAAGGATAATATCCACAACGCCATCGGCAACCGCAATCAGCAGTAATCAGGGTGATATAACTTGAAAACTTCACAGTTTGTCGCAATGCTGCTGGCTATTGTTATTGCCTGCACGGCTATAGGTGTTGCTGTTTCTACACATCCGTCTGTCGATAAGGATTCCATAGAGTTCCAGACGGTCGGTTACACAGTGCCCGAAAAGCCTCGTGTAACAAGTGTAAATATGCTGGCGGTGGGCGACAATTTGATTCATAAGCCTATTTATGAACAGGCTCAGGCAAGAACAACGGACGGCAGTTATGACTTTATGCCGATTTACAAAAATCTTGCAGATACTGTAGCTGCTGCGGATATTGCGGTAATCAACCAGGAAACGATGATGGCACAGAGCTACGAGGTTTCTACCTATCCGTGCTTCAATACGCCCACGGTTATGGCAGGTCAGCTCGCTTCACTTGGATTTGACGTGCTGACGATTGCCAATAACCATATGCTTGATAAGCAGAGCTTCGGACTTATCGAAACACTTGACCTTATCAATGCCACACCCGGTCTTACTGCCGCAGGTGCTTTCCACAGCAGGGAAGAGTACTCTCAGATTAAAACCGTTACGGTTAATGACATAAGCTTTGCTTTTCTGTCATACACCGAGCACACAAACGGTATTACCATACCTGATTCCAAGGAGAGTTACATCGTATACCTCGATGAGCTTGATGACGTAAAGGCTCAGGTTGAATATGCCGAGACTGTAGCTGACGTGGTTGTTGTTTCGATGCACGCAGGTATTGAGTATTCGGATGATGAGAATGAAATTCAGCGTGAATTTGCACAGAACGTTGTAAACTGGGGCGCTGACCTTGTTATCGGTACGCATCCTCACACACTTCAGCCTGTGGAATACCTTAACAACGGCAAGGGTAAGGATGTACCCGTAATGTATTCACTGGGTAATTTTGTATCTGCTCAGGATAAGGTAAGACGTCTTATAGGCGGTATGGCAAACGTTACGTTTACCAAAAATCACGTTACCGGTGAGGTTACCGTAAGCAAGCCTCAGCTTGATATTGTTATCACTCACTACGGTGCAGGATTTGCAGGTCTTAAGCTATACAGACTTGCCGATTATACAGATTCACTTGCCGCATCTCACGGTAACAGTGATATGTCGGTTGAATATATTTATAAGCACATCCGTAAGGTTATCGGTGACGAGTACCTTATAGATGAATATAAAACTAAATAAAAGAATAACACCCACCTGTGTTGCATATATTTCAGTGATACCATAAATAAGTGCATTGAGGTGGGTTTATGTTTGTCGTTTCGGTAAAAAAATCATCAATCAAAGCAGGTGCACTGACGGTGCTTCTTGTGGCTTCAGCTATGTTTGGTATGTATGCCGCAAGTAAAAGTGTATCAGCTTCTGTTGAATCGGCTAAAAACGGTATTGATTACAAGGCGGCTGATGCTTCGGGCAGGCTGAGCTTTCTTTCACAGTTTGGTTGGGAGGTTGAGCAGGACCCTGTAGAAGTGCGGGAGGTTATAATTCCTGCTGAGTTTGATGCAGCTTATGAGAAGTATAATGAGATGCAGAAAGAGCATGGTCTTGACCTTTCAAAATACTGCGGCAAAAGAGCGAAACGGTGGACGTATGAGGTTAAAAATTACCCCGGATACGAAGACTCTGATCTTGTTCAGGTGAATATTTTTGTGCTTGACGGAATTGTTATAGGCGGTGACCTATGTTCACTTGAAACTAACGGATTTATGCAGAGCTTCATATACCCTCAAAAGGAGAACGCAACGGATAATGTCACAACAGCGACTTGACAAAATAATAGCATCGCAGGGAAAATACAGCCGCAGTGATGTGAAAAAACTTGCACGAAGCGGTGAGGTAACCGTAAACGGCAAGCCTGTTTCCGATTGCGGCATGAAGGTTGACCCGGAAAAGGACAGAATAGTTGTCTGCGGTGAAGCTTTTGGCTACAGCAGATTTATATATATAATGCTCAATAAACCTGAGGGAGTAGTAAGTGCAAGCCGATCACCCGGTGAAAAAACGGTTGTTGACCTTGTACCTGAGGAGCTTTACCGCGAAGGGCTTTTTCCTGCGGGAAGGCTTGATAAGGATACTACGGGATTTGTACTGATAACGGATGACGGTGCATTTGCACACGAAATACTTTCACCCAGAAAGCATATAGAAAAAACTTATATTGCAGTGCTTGACCGACCGATAGGGGAGGCTGAGCTTGAAAAATTCCGCAGCGGTATTACGCTTGCTGACGGATATGAATGTCTGCCTGCCGGAATAAAGACTCTGACTGATGACGGTCTGACTGTTGAAATAAAACTCAGAGAGGGTAAATATCACCAGATAAAGCGTATGGCGGCTGCCTGTGGCTCTCACGTTAATAAATTGCACCGTGTTTCCATGGGCGGCCTTGACCTTGACAAAGCTCTGAAGCCCGGTGAATGCAGACTGCTTGCTGACAGTGAGTTGTCAAAGATAAAATCATAACTTTAAATGAAAAGAAGTATATAAATCGGAGAAATAACAATGAATACTTTTTTTAATGAAATAAAAGCAAAGCCTGTTAATACTGTCGATGGTAAAATACTTTACAAAATACCTTCGGGTGCTATGTGCGGTAACGGTGACCTTGGTGTTGTGTTTGATAATGATGACAACGGTCTTGATATTCATATATCAAAGTGCGATTTCTGGAAATTTACCTCCGGTGCACGTGAAGACGGAGGAATCAAGACTGTAGGCAACCTGATGATTAAAAACATTGACCTGAATTCGTATAATATCAAGCAGTATTTTGATAAAGGTCTGCTTGAATGCAAATTCGGTGACGTTGAAATTGAGTTTTTTGTTGCTCCGGAAAATCTTATATATTTTGAAATCAAAGCACCGGTTTCTGCTGAGTTTCCGTGTGTTGATATTGATATGCCGTCTACCTGCGGCTCTGTAAACTCAAAGACGGAGACTGACGGTGTAAAGTGCTGTGTGCGTAAGTTTGAAGGCAATAATGTTGAACTTGAGTCAGGCGTTGCCGTTTGCTGTAAAGAAACAGCGTCACACGAAGCCGAAGGATACAGGTTTGCACGTTACTGTGTTTCTGTTGTAACAAATTTTGATGACGTTAAATATGCCGAAAAAGCTGCGGACATGCTTTCGGCTTGCGACTATGATGCAGATAAGGACAGAACCGAGAAAAAGTGGCAGAAATTTTTTTCTGAATCAAAAGTTACACTTGAAGACAAGGTTATTGAAAGCTATTACAATTCAAGCCTTTATCACCTTGCAGGCTGTATGGGTAACAGAGAATTTCCGCCCGGCTTATTCGGCAACTTTGTAACTGATGATTTCTTCCCCTGGGCAGGAGATTATCATATGAATTACAACTATGAGGCTCCGTATTACTGCATATTCTCTGCCAATCACCCTGAACTGTTTGACGGATATATGGCTCCCGTCAACGATATGAAAGATGATGCTGCAAGGTTTGCAAAGCTGTTTGGATGTAACGGCTACGCATTTCCTGTAAGCTTCGGACCCAAAGCACTCGACGTATATTCTATGGCTGAGTGTAAAGAACACGGCATACTTTTCCTTGGTCAGAAGAGTAATGCTGTTTATGCCTGCGTAATTCCGATAATGCACTGGTTTTCAACCTATGATAAGGAATATGCGCTTGAAAACTATTACGATTTTGTACTGAATACAGCTGCCTTCTGGGAAGATTATCTTGTAAAGCTAAGAGGTAAGTATGTAATCAAAGGTGATGCCGCACACGAGATTCCGTACTACCGCGGCAAAAAATTCAGAAGTCTGACTCACTTCGGTCAGATTAATACGATTAATGCAATCAACTCTCTCGGCCTTGTAAAGCTGCTCTTCAAAGCTGTATATGATATGGCGAAGGAACTCGGACTTAATGAAGAAAAATATGCTCTCTGGGAAGATATCAATAAGAATCTGAGCGATTTCCCGACCTTTATCAAAAAAGGTAAAAAATGTTTCCGCTATTCCAGATTCGGTATACGCTGGAGAGACGAAAACACAGTAGGCCTTCAGCATATTTATCCTGCTTCGCAGATAGGTTTTTCTTCAGATGAAAAAATGCTGAAGATTGCCCGTAACACATATTTTATCAATGACAGAAGGCTTGATGACAACGGTTCAAACTCGTATCTGCCTGCAGGTGCGAGAATAGGTGTGGACCCTGCATTTGTAATTGAGGGTATTCACCAGAACATAAACGAATTTGCTCTGCCAAACAGACTTTTCCGTCACCACGGCGGCGGTGTTGAACACCTGACAATGGTGCCCGCAACAATAAATGAAATGCTTATGCAGAGCTATGAAGGTGTAATCAGGCTCTTCCCGTGTTGGGATAAAAAATCAGATGCGTCATTTGAAAATCTTCGAGCTGACGGTGCTTTTCTTGTGTCTGCAGAAAATAAGGACGGCAAGCTTACAAAGCTCAGAATAAAGAGCCTCAGAGGAAGAAAATGTAACGTTGAGTGTAAATATATCAGCCGTATTGTGCGTGAGTCCGACGGCAGTGAAATTGCATTTGAGAGAGCAGGGGACACGGTAAGCTTTGAGACAGATGTAAATGAAACTTATATTTTTGCATAAGGTGAAATTTACTAAATGGCAAAATGTGTTGACAAAGAATGTAAAAGATATTAAACTATAATCAATAATGTGTAAGTATGCACTAAAAATCGGTTTAGGATGAATAAATTTGGAAAACGAATTTGTCTTTAAAAACAAAAAATTTCGCAGACGATGTGTCAGCGTTATGGTTATTGCGGCACTGCTGGCAGGTGTTTACGTGGTTCTCGGGTTCGTTAATATCCCTCACTGTCAGAACTATCCTCGTTTTATAATCCGCGTTGTTATGACAGCGTTTTATACGATAGAGCTGTGCCTTTTCACTCACCGTAACTCCGTTTATATGGAGATAGGCGGCGACTATGCTTTTGCAAGACGTGCATGTGCGGGAATGATAATTTCGCTCATTGTCAACGCTATTGTTGAGGCTTATTACGTTTCTGTATTCCTGCAGGAATCAGGCACGTTACGTCTGATATATATGTGCGTGATTATTGTTATAGCCTGCCTTACAACCTTGCCGCTGATACTGTTTCAGTACCTGAATTTCGACTTCGGTCTTATGCGGATTGCGAGTTCGGTAAGTATAATGGCTTCACTTATTTCTTTCTGCATAGGTTTCCTTATTATTGCAACTAATCAGCTCAATGCTTCGGCTCAGGGTATGCTTGCTACGGCAGGTGCGGTTTTTGACAGCTTTGCACCGATTTATCTGATTCACTGCCTTGTACCGGTTGTTGTGATTGAAATTGCAAGAGATACTTTTGTTAAACAGATGAAGATTGAAGCAAAGTTTGCTCCCGAGGCTCCCGAAGGTGAGCAGGAAAGCGAAGAATAAAATAATTCTTAAACAGCAATTATTCTTTGAATTTTTGCTGTTTTTTTATTTTTATGGTGTAAGTTTGTGTTTTTATACAAAAAGTTGCTAAAATTATTATAAATTACATATAATAAACTCTTTACATCTCAAAACAAAAGTGATAATATATTGACGGTGCATTTTCAGCATTGCTATTTAAATATAGGAGGAATATAAAACATGGCTAGAAAAATGAAAACCATGGACGGTAACAACGCTGCGGCATATGTGTCATATGCGTTTACGGAAGTTGCCGGTATCTACCCGATCACACCTTCCAGCCCCATGGCAGACTATGTTGACCAGTGGTCAGCACAGGGTCTCAAGAACATCTTCGGAACAACAGTAAAGGTTGCAGAAATGCAGTCTGAGGCAGGTGCAGCAGGTACCGCTCACGGTTCACTTGCAGCAGGTGCTCTCACAACAACTTACACTGCTTCTCAGGGTCTTC
>JAZSEX010000075.1:0-5063 GCA_045531935.1 Acutalibacteraceae bacterium
CTGCCGGGAGTCACTACCGCTGAAATCGATAAGATCGCATACGATTATATAAAGAAGCAGGGTGCAAATCCCAACTTCTTACATCTGTATGATTTTCCTGCTACCGCATGCATTTCCATAAACGATGAGGTTATTCACGGAATACCGAGTAAATCAAGAGTAATCAAAGAAGGCGACATTGTCAGCATTGACCTTGGAGCCGAGCTTGACGGATACAACGGCGATAATGCTGCCACTTTCGCGGCAGGTACTATAAGTCCTGAAGCGCAGCGGCTGTGCGATACCACAAGAGACAGTCTTTACGAAGGCATCAAAGTGGCTCTCGCAGGCGGCAGACTCGGCGATATCGGTTGGGCAATCCAGAATTACTGTGAATCACGAGGTTACGGTGTTGTAAGGTCTTTCACAGGCCACGGCATCGGAAGAAAAGTCCATGAAGACCCAAGCGTACCGAATTATGGCACACCGGGAAGAGGTGTGCGTCTGTTGCCGGGCATGACTATTGCCATTGAACCCATGATTAATCAGGGTGTACCGGGCGTAAAAACAATGTCAGACGGCTGGACGGTTAAAACGGCTGACGGAAAACTTTCAGCACATTTCGAACACACTATTGCGATAACTCAGGACGGACCTGTAATTCTTACAGCTCTTTAAGAGGAGGCGCAAAAGTGCAGATAGAAGTGGGCAGAGTTGTCAGGTCGAAAGCCGGACACGATTCTAACGATATTTTTGCGGTTGTCGGGATTGATGAAACTCACGTTTTTATCAGCGACGGGAAACAACGTAAGGTAGAAAAACCTAAACGTAAAAACCCTAAGCATCTGGAAGTTACTTCCTATATGCTTTTGCCCGAAGAAATGGCAGCCAATGGAAGGTTAAAGAAAGCGCTCAGTCGATTAAGGGCTGAGGCAGACAAATCATCAGGAGGTTTTGTTAATGTCCAAACAGGATATGATAGAGGTTGAAGGAACCGTTATCGAAGCTCTTCCGAACGCAACATTCAATGTTGAGTTGGAAAACGGAGTTAAGATCTTAGCTCACATCTCCGGAAAGCTCAGAATGAACTACATTCGCATTCTTCCGGGAGATAAAGTGACGGTAGAAATGTCGCCATATGACCTGACTCGTGGTCGTATTACATGGCGATCCAAATAAGAAACAGTATAGTAAAATGCTATACGAAGCAAGTATTTTAGGAGGTATTCAATTATGAAAGTCAGACCTTCTGTAAAGAAAATTTGCGAGAAGTGCAAGATTATTAAACGCAAGGGAAAAATCATGGTTATCTGTGAAAATCCCAAGCACAAGCAGCGTCAGGGTTAATCCGACGCAAACCACTTAATGGAGGTGCAACTGACAAATGGCACGTATTTCAGGTGTTGACTTACCGAGAGAAAAGAGAGTTGAAATCGCTCTTACTTACATCTTTGGTATTGGTCGCAAAACTGCAAGTGACATTATAGCAGCAACAGGTATCAATCCTGACATGAGAGTTAAGGATTTGACCGAAGAAGATGTTTCAAAACTTCGTGAGTATATCGACCACAACGTTAAAGTTGAAGGTGACCTCAGAAGAGAAACAGCATTTGATATTAAAAGGCTTATCGAAATCGGTTGCTATCGTGGCGTACGTCACCGCAAGGGTCTCCCCGTAAGAGGCCAGCGTTCAAAGACAAACGCACGTACACGTAAGGGTCCGAAGAAGACAATAGCTAACAAGAAGAAATAATTGAAGGAGGAATAAGTAATGGCAAAAGTAGTTAAAAAAGCTGGTGCAACACGCCGTCGCCGTGAGCGCAAAAATATTGAGCGTGGAGCAGCACACATTCAATCCACCTTCAACAACACTATCGTAACAATTACCGATACACAGGGTAATGCTGTGTCATGGGCAAGTGCAGGCGAAATGGGCTTCAGAGGTTCAAGAAAGTCTACTCCCTTCGCAGCTCAGACAGCAGCAGAAACAGCAGCAAAAGTTGCTATTGACCACGGTATGAAAACAGTTGAGGTTTACGTTAAAGGCCCCGGCCAGGGACGTGAAGCTGCAATCAGAGCATTGCAGACAGCAGGCCTTGATGTTACAATGATCAAGGATGTAACTCCTATTCCCCATAACGGCTGCCGTCCTCCCAAGAGAAGACGCGTATAACCTAATTTTTGGAGGTGTAATATTATGGCAAGATATACCGGTCCGGTATGTAAATTGTGCCGTCGTGAAGGCAAAAAACTCTTCCTTAAAGGCGATAGATGCTATACAGAAAGATGTGCTTTCGAACGTCGTTCATATGCTCCCGGTCAGCATGGCCAGAGCCGTAAGAAGATTTCTGAATACGGTCTCCAGCTTCGTGCTAAACAGCAGGCAAGACGTTACTACGGCGTTAATGAAACTCAGTTCCATAAATATTTCCTGATGGCTGAAAAACGTCAGGGTGTTACAGGTGAAAACCTTCTCAGAATTTGTGAAAGCAGACTTGATAATGTAATTTATCTTCTCGGCTGGGCAAACTCAAGAGCAGAAGCAAGACAGCTTGTAATTCATGGACATTATGAAGTAAACTCAAAGAAAGTTGATATTCCGTCATATCTTCTCAAAGTAGGAGATACAGTTTCTATTAAGAGCAAAAGTAAGGACAGCGACAAATTCAAGGCAGTTCTTGAAGCAAACGCATCACGTCCCGTTCCCCAGTGGCTCGATCTTAACAAAGATGCTGCAACAGCAAAAATCGCAGCTCTTCCCGAGCGTGATCAGATCGGTGCTCCCGTTGAAGAACATCTTATCGTTGAGTTCTACTCTAAATAATCCGCAAAGAAAACGGATATGGGGTTTTGCGGTACGGGTTACAAACTGCTCTGCCGCATAAGCTAAAAAGAGTAATCTATCATTAACGAAGGAGGTTTTCACATGATTGGAATAGAGAAACCGAAAATAGAAACACTCGCACATGAGGCCGATGGCACATACGGTAAGTTTGTACTTGAACCCCTTGAAAGAGGATATGGTCTTACACTTGGTAACTCCATGAGAAGAGTTCTTCTTTCATCTCTTCCGGGTTATGCAATCACATCCGTAAAAATAGATAACGTTCTCCATGAGTTCTCGACAATTGAGGGCGTTAAAGAAGACGTAACAGAAATCGTTCTTAATTTGAAGGAAGTAATCCTCAAATTCCACGGTGACGGTCCTAAAGTAATGTACATCGAGGCAGACGGTGAAGGCGAAATCACTGCAGGCGATATCAAGACTGACAGTGAAGTTGAAATCATCAACCCCGACCACCACATTGCATCTTTGGACAAAAATGCTCATGTGTATATGGAGTTGACCTGTGATAAGGGACGCGGATACGTTTCTGCAGAACGCAATAAGAAAATTATGCAGCCTGCAATCGGCGTAATCGCAATTGACTCAATTTATACTCCCGTAATCAAGGTTAACTATACAGTTGAGAACACACGTGTTGGTCAGATTACTGACTACGACAAGTTGACACTTGAAGTGTGGACAAACGGCACAATTACAGCAAAAGAAGCCGTTTCTCTCGCAGCCAAGATCCTCAACGAGCACCTCAACCTCTTCGGTGACCTCTCAGATGAGGCATACGATACTGAGGTTATGGTCGAGAAAGATGACAACGGTAAAGAAAAAATCTTAGAGATGACCATTGAGGAACTTGACCTGTCCGTACGCTCATTCAACTGCTTGAAGAGAGCGGGTATCAATACTGTTGAGGACTTGATTAACAAGTCTGAGGATGACATGATGAAGGTTAGAAACCTTGGTAGAAAATCTCTTGACGAGGTTGTTGCTAAGTTGTCCTCTCTTGGTTTCGAGCTCCGCGCTGAAGAAGAATAAAGGAGTGATTTTAAATGCCAGGTACCAGAAAACTCGGCAGAACCAGCGATCATCGCAAGGCTATGCTCAGAGCAATGGTAACATATCTTATTGAGAACGGCAAAATTGAAACCACCGTTACAAGAGCAAAAGAGGTTCGTTCAATGGCTGAAAAAATGATTACAGTCGCAAAAGACGGTTCTCTTGCATCAAAACGTCAGGTATTGGCATATCTTACAAAAGAAGATGTTGCTAAGAAATTGTTTGATGAAGTTGCTCCTAAATATAAGGAAGTAAACGGCGGCTATTGCCGTATTATCAAGACAGGCCCTCGCCGCGGTGACGCAGCAGAAATGTGCATCATCGAACTCATCTGAGTTGTCTGAAGATACGTTAACAAACTAATTGAACCCCGTGTTGTCAGAAATGATAACACGGGGTTTTTCTTTTAATTAATGATGAATAGTTTCAGGTCTGCACTTTACATTTAAAAATCTTTTTTCTTTTCACAGATTTTCTGATAAATTCTTTCCATGTCCTCGTACATGGGGGCTGTGACAGAAATTTCTTTTCCCGTTACCGGATGTATAAATGACATTTTTGCACAATGGAGTGCCTGACGTGAAATTTCCGCATCTTCCTTTCCGTACATGCTGTCTCCTGTCAGGGGTGTCCCCATTGATGCAAAGTGAACTCTTATCTGATGTGTTCTGCCTGTTTCAAGACAAATTCTCAGCAAGGTCCTTTCTCCGTCAGTCACAACAGGAGTATAATGTGTAACTGCTCTGTCACCGTGGTCACCCGCGGCACGTAAGGTTTTCATAGGGTCAGGTCTGTAAATAGGCTTATCTATCGTGCCAGGTTCCGTATATTCACCTTCAGTAATTGCAAGATATTCTTTCTCAACACCGTTTTCGGAAAGCCTTGATGCCGCATAGCCGTTAAGTGCAATCATCATAAGTCCCGATGTACCTTTATCAAGTCTTCCTACTGCTCTGAAAACTGCAGTTTTACCTTTTGAGAGAAGATATCCCGTCACCACATTTGCAAGGGTATCGCCCTGATGGTTATGTGTAGGATGAACTGCAATGAAAGGATTCTTGTTTACAATAAGAAGGTCTTCATCCTCATAAACAACCTGAAGCTCTCCCTCTTTTGCCTCTGCCGTGCTTTCACCCTCGGGAATGTTAACGGTAAGCACATCTCCTGTATGTATTCTGTCAATTGT
>JAZSEX010000045.1:0-2686 GCA_045531935.1 Acutalibacteraceae bacterium
TGTCTTATCATAACACCTTTTTTCATCATACCGTCGTCACCGTGTACGGGTGTGCCGACCTGCCTTACCATCTCTTTGATTGCCGCAATAGCAACCTGAGGGTAATCGGGTGCGGCAGAATATTTTTTTGCCGCTTCGGCAGACGAGTATTTGAAATCGGGCAGATATATATCAATATATCCCTCAAGATTTTTCAGCGTTTCTACTCTTTCGTAGCCTGAAGTATTGCACACTATCGGTATGGCGGGTCTGTAAATATCAAGCGCTTTGATAATTACGGGATAGTAGGGGGTAGGGCTGACAAGGTTTATGTTGTGTACACCCTCATTCTCGAGACGTCTGAAAATCTCCGCAAGCTCTTGTGCGTCAACCGCTTTGCCGCAACTGTGCCTTGATATCACACTGTTCTGACAGAATTCGCACCTGAGTACACAACCGCTGAAAAAGACAGTGCCCGAGCCTCGTTCTCCGCTTATGTCGGGCTCTTCCCACATATGCTTGTCCGCACGGCAGATTCCCGGCAGGGCAGGCAGAGCACAGAAGCCTTCACCTTTGCCCGTGAGCGGTCTGTATGCACCGCACATACGGGGGCAGAGCGTACAGTTATCCATTGAAGCGTACCTTGAGAAGAGAAACGAGTGTGTCTGTAAGACCCATTTCTTCGCTGTTGTTCATCTCTCTGTAATCTTCGCAAGCTGTATCTTCACTGTCATCAGAGATTTTGCGGATGCTGAGTGACTTTATGCCGTATCTGTCGCATACGCTTGCGATTGCAGCGGATTCCATATCAAATGCAACAATGCCGAAACGGTTATGGAAATCGGCTTTCTTTTCACTGCTTGTGAGGAACATATCGCCTGTGCCGAGTGCACCGGCTTTAATGCCGAGGCTTCTGCACTGCTCGACAAGCTCTGCATCAGTTTCATATACATACTTCTGGTCAGGCTTTACACCGAGTTCAAGACCGAGGGGTGTGAGGTCAAAATCACATTCTGTACAGCTTGTGCCTGCAACGAGGTCACCTCTGCGTACACCCTTGACAGCACCGGAGAAACCGATGTTGTATATCTCTTCAACACCGTATTTGAGTATAAGGTGTGTAGCGGCTGTAGCAGCGTTTACCTTGCCGATGTTTGTCATCATTGCAATGAGCTTTACACCGAAAAGCTCACCCTCGAGCATGTTCATACCGTTTTCGGTGAATGTTTTTGCACCGTTTTCGCAAGCCCATTTGCAGAAGGGATTGTATTCGTGTAAGTCTGCAATAAGTACACCTATTGTTTTCATATTATATACATCCTTTTCTTTGTCAATTTGCGCCTTAGCGGCATAGTATGTTCTGAGAGCTGACCTCTCTGAAGAAATGCGGTGATTAAGAATACGGTGGCGGAAATTCCGCCCACGGGGAGCTGTATGCTGTACACCGCTTGATATATAGCGTGCTCAGTGTCAGAGCACTTGTTTACCTTTGATGAATACGTGCCTGAGCTGAGCATTGCCGTCGATAACCGTGAGGTCTGCTCTCTTACCCGGCTCTACCGAGCCTGTTACGTCAAACACGCCTATAGCCTTCGCAGGGTTAGCTGTGCAGGCTTTGAGTGCGGATTTGAAATTAATTCCGAATCTTAAAAGGTTTTTAAATTCGTCAAAAACGTTTGTTGTGCTTGCTGCTATTGTGCCGTCGGCAAGCGTTGCTTTGCCGTCTCTTACATATACCGTCTGACCGCCAAGCTCGTATTCACCGTCACCGTTGTCTGCGGCAGACATCGAATCGCTTATGACGCACACTCTGTCTTCGCCGAGTTCACGGAAAGCCATACGGATAATTGCGGGATGATTGTGAAAGCCGTCGCATATAAGCTCTGCGGTAACACCCTCGGTGTCAAATACTGCTGTCGGCACACCCGGTTCGCGGTTCTGTATCGGTGTCATTGCGTTGAAAAGGTGGGTTGCGTGTGTGAAACCGTTTTCAAAACCGAGCTTTGCTTCTGCAAAGGTTGCAGCTGTATGTGCGGCAGAAACCGTGCAGGTTTCCTTTGCTTTTTTTGCAAAATCAACGGCACCGTCAGTCTCGGGTGCGATATCAACAAGTTTTATCGGACATATTGTGTTGAGCTTGCTGAATTCTTCAAAGTCCGCAGGTCGCACGTGTTCAGCTGCCTGAGCACCTTTCTTGGCAAGTGAAATATACGGTCCTTCCATATTGATGCCGTGTATATATGCACCGTCTTCACTGCCCATATAATCTGCAACAGCGGTGAATGCTTTCTCGAGCGTGTCAGCAGGCAGAGTCATAGTTGTAGGGCAGAAGGAAGTTATACCGTGTTCAGCGAGTGCCTTGCTGATTGTTGCAATTTCTTCGGGGTTGCCCGATGAGCTGTCGGCAAGTCTTGTGCCGTGAATGTGTATATCGATAAAACCGGGAAGTACGGTGAGACCTGTGTAGTCTTCACCGTCTTTTTCTGTTTTACCTATTGATCGGATGATGCCGTTTTCGATTTCGATATCTGTCACTGCAGGCTCAAAATCGGCACCGTAAACTGTAGCGTTTTTGATAATCATGGCTTGTACCTCGGATAAAACCTTTTAACCCATTATATAGGGTAACCCTTATTATACTTCTTTTCTTTTATTATTTCAATAGATATAATAATTTTTAGAAATTCCGTAAAATTTTATAAATATA
>JAZSEX010000033.1:0-82470 GCA_045531935.1 Acutalibacteraceae bacterium
TTCTTTTCAAGTGACGTATACAGTGCTCTCGCATCAAGAATTTCCTGATTATCTGTTTCGGCAAAGCCCGTTGCCTCGGCAATAAGCTCCTCTGTGTAGCCCAGACGGCGCATTTCGGATTTTGCGAGATACTCGGAGTTACCGCCGAGCTTGATATCGGTACCGCGGCCTGCCATATTCGTAGCGATTGTAACAGCACCGAACTTACCTGCCTGAGCAATGATCTCGGCTTCCTTCTCGTGAAACTTTGCGTTGAGCACCTGATGCTTGATGCCTCTCTTTTTAAGAAGAGCACTGAGCACCTCGGATTTTTCTATTGAAATTGTACCTACAAGTACGGGCTGACCCTTTGCGTGGCAGGCTTCGATTCTGTCAAGAATTGCCTTGAACTTGATAGGCTCTGTTTTATAAATAACGTCGGGGTTATCCTTACGTGCCATCGGCTTGTTTGTGGGCACTTCGATAACGTCAAGACCGTAAATCTCCTGGAATTCGACACTCTCGGTCTTGGCAGTACCTGTCATACCGGAGAGCTTGTCAAACATACGGAAGTAATTCTGGAATGTGATGGTAGCAAGGGTCTTGCTTTCGTGCTCAACCTTTACGCCTTCTTTTGCCTCAATAGCCTGGTGCAGACCCTCATTATAGCGTCTGCCGAGCATAATACGGCCTGTGAACTCGTCAACGATGAGTACCTTACCCTCTTTTACAACGTAGTCGATATCGCGGCGCATAACGCCGTTTGCCTTTATCGCCTGGTTGATGTGATGCTGAAGAGTAAGGTTTGTGCCGTCCATAAGGTTTTCAACGTTGAAATAACGCTCTGCCTTTTCAACACCGCTCTTTGTAAGCGTTGCGGTGCGTGCCTTTTCGTCAACAACGTAGTCACCGTCGTCACCTACGGATTCAACAGTTTCTTTCTTGTTGTCAACCTCGCGTACCTTAACCATTTTGAGTGACTTCGCAAATCTGTCGGCAAGGTCGTAAAGCTGGGTTGAAGCTTCGCCTCTGCCCGAAATGATAAGCGGAGTACGTGCTTCGTCGATAAGAATTGAGTCAACCTCGTCGACGATTGCAAAGTTGTGGCCTCTCTGCACACGCTGCTCTTTGTACTGCACCATATTGTCACGAAGATAGTCAAATCCCATCTCGTTATTTGTACCGTATGTGATATCTGCCGCATAAGCCTCACGACGCTGCTTATTGTCACAATCGTGTACGATAAGACCTACCGTAAGACCCATAAAGCGGTAAACCTTGCCCATCCACTCAGAGTCACGGCGTGCAAGGTAATCGTTGACCGTAACGATGTGCACACCCTTGCCGCTCAGAGCGTTAAGGTAGGCAGGGAGAGTAGTTGTAAGTGTTTTACCTTCACCCGTTTTCATTTCAGCAATTCTGCCCTGATGGAGCACGATACCACCGAGAATCTGTACGGGGTAATGCTTCTGCTTGAGCACACGCCACGCAGCCTCACGGCAGGCGGCAAATGCCTCGGGCAGAATATCGTCAAGGGTCTCGCCCTTTTCGAGTCTTGATTTGAATTCGGGAGTCTTTGCCTGAAGCTCCTTATCGGTGAGACGAGAATACTCATCCTCAAGCTTAAGCACCTTATCCTTGAGAGGATTTATTCTCTTAAGCTCCTTTGTGGAATAGTCTCCGAAAATTTTCTTAAAAATAGACATCTGGTTACCTTCCTTATGTTAAACTTAGGCGTTCAAATTATTATACTCTATTATTTAATAAAAATAAAGTATTTTGGTGTCACTGCTGTGAATTTTATATAAAGCTTTTCAGCTTTTCTTCATCCGTTATACAAACAGCACTGCCGTTAAATGCAATCGCACCCTCTGCATTCAGAGCCTCAATCGCTTTGAAAAGTGTGTTTTTATCAAGCTCCAGCTGCTTTGCGAGTTTCAATATATCCTGCGGCAAAGAAACCTCGCCTTTCGCATTACGGGGACGGGATAGAACATATTCGGCAAGCCTGCTTTCGGCACTTGCTTTTTTCCTGCCGTCGTTTTTCTCTGATGCACTGTTTATTTCAGCAGACAAAAATTCAAGATAGCTTTTTACTGCCGAAAAATCATCCTGCAAAAGCCAGTCAACAGCCGGTTTTTTAATAAAAACTATCTTACTGTCCTGTGCCGCCATAACCGAAAAATCACAGTCCGACGATAAATAAATTGACTGTACACCAAAAATATATCCGTCGGTTTTTGTTTCAACAATTCTTCTGTCCTTACAGATATGGCAACTGCCTGTAAGAACGAGTCCGACTGCTTTTTTTACCCCGTAAGCCGGATATACCTGCTGACCCTTGGAAACCTCTCTGAGCAGAACGTCTTCGCTTGCAAGCACGTAACGCAGAGCATCTTCCTTTGTTCCTGAAAATGCAGGATGCTCCGAAAAAAGCTTTACTGCCTTATCAAATAGTTCCTTGCGTGCCTTCATCCGTTCCACTCCTGTTCCAATATATTTTAATTATTATAATACTTATCGGGTGTTCTTGTCAATGCTGCTGATTTATCGCAAAATATCAAAATCCACTTGCACTTTTTTATAAAAACATATATAATTATATGGTTATAGTGGATTAATATTTTCATAAGGATTGGTGGAAACAAAATGAAACTTGGTATCGTAGGCTTGCCCAACGTCGGCAAGAGCACACTTTTCAACGCAATCACAAACGCAGGTGCACAGTCTGCAAACTACGCATTCTGCACAATCGAGCCGAATATCGGCGTTGTCAACGTACCCGACAGCAGGCTTGACAAGCTTGCCGAGATGTACAATCCCGACAAATACACTCCCGCAGTTATCGAGTTTGTCGATATCGCAGGTCTTGTAAAGGGTGCATCAAAGGGCGAAGGTCTCGGCAACAAATTCCTTGCAAACATCCGTGAGGTTGACGCAATCGTTCACGTTGTACGTTGTTTTATAAACGACGACATCATTCACGTTGACGGCAGCATCAATCCGATGCGTGACATCGAAACAATCAACCTTGAGCTTATCTTCTCCGATATCGAGATGATTGAGCGCCGTATCGACCGCACAGCAAAGGCTATGAAGGGCGACAAGACTCTTGCAACAGAGCTTGAATTCCTCAAGCGTGTAAAAACTGAGCTTGAAGAAGGCACACCTGCACGTAACATCGAGTGCGACGAAAACGAAAAAGAGATACTTTCACAGTCAACACTTCTTACCGCAAAGCCCGTAATCTACGCCTGCAATATGAGCGAAGAGGACTTTGTAGACGGACTTGACAAAAACGAAGGATATGTAAAGGTATGCGAAATAGCAAAGGCAGAGGGCGCAGAGGTGCTTCCCATCTGTGCAGAGCTTGAGGCACAGATTTCTTCACTCGACAAGGAAGAAAAAGAAATGTTCCTTTCCGACCTCGGTATTGAGCAGGGCGGTCTTGACCTTCTCATTCAGCGCAGCTACAACCTGCTCGGTCTTATCTCCTACCTCACTGCAGGCAAGCCCGAGGTAAGAGCATGGACAATCAAGAGAGGCACAAAGGCACCTCAGGCTGCAGGTAAAATCCACAGCGACTTTGAACGTGGCTTCATCCGTGCAGAGGTTGTCGCATTCGACGACCTTATGGCTTGCGGCACAATGACAGCCGCAAAAGAAAAGGGGCTTGTACGAAGCGAAGGTAAAGAGTACGTAATGAACGACGGCGATATCGTACTCTTCAGATTTAATGTTTAATTGAAATTTTAAATTAGAATTAAGGTTTGTATTTTATAATAATCTTACTTTTTAAAACTACGGTATAACCCCAAAAAGCAAAAAAGGAATGAGGTTTATCGCATGGGCGTAAGAAACTGTAAAAAAATAATAATCGTCGGCAACTGCGGAAGCGGCAAAACCACTTTTGCAACCAGACTTGCTGAGCTGCTTGACCTGCCGCTCATTCATCTTGATGCAGAGTACTGGCAGCCGGGCTGGGGTGAAACTCCCCGTGAGCAGTGGATCGAAAAAGTAAAAAAACTTGCCGCAGGCGACGAATGGATTATCGACGGCAACTACGGCTCAACCCTCAAAGAGCGTTTTCAGGCGGCAGACTGCGTGATATTTATGGATATTTCGCTTCCCACCTGCTATATGAATCTTGTCAGGCGACGCATAAAATATCACACCAAGCCCAGACCCGATATGCCGGAGGACTGTCCCGAGTTTCTCCGCTATGACGAGCTGAGAAGAACGTGGTATTATCCGAAGGCAGAGCGCAACAGAGTGCTCAGTTATATGACTCGCTTCCCCCGTGAGGAAATGCACACATTCTATACCCTCAAGGCGGCAAACAAGTGGCTTGACAAGCTCGAAGAAAAAATAAAGGAAAGCAGTAAATGATGTTCAAGAAAAAGACTTTCTCCGGTGGACCCGAATACCTTATAGTAGGTCTCGGCAACCCCGGCAGACAGTATGAAAACACACGCCATAACGCAGGCTGGCTGTGTATGGATATGCTCAGCGACAAGCTCGGCGTGAAAATAAATAAAATCAAATACAAATCAACAGTTTGCGAAGCCGATGTAGGCGGCACACGTTGCCTGCTTATGAAGCCACAGACGTTTATGAATCTCAGTGGTGAAGCAGTCGGTGAAGCCTGCAGGTTTTACAAGATACCGCCCGAAAATGTAATCGTAATTTTTGACGATATTTCTCTGCCCTGCGGCGGTCTTCGTATCAGACGCAAGGGAAGTGCAGGCGGACACAATGGAATAAAGAGCATCATCCAGCATCTCGGAAGCGATAACTTCCCGAGAATCAAGCTCGGTGTCGGCGAAAAGCCGCACCCGGACTTTGACCTTGCCGATTACGTGCTCTCCGGCTTTACAAAAGACGAAATACCGCAGATGAAGCAGGCTATGGAAAAGGCATGCAAAGCACTCGAGCTTCTCACAAACGGAAAAATCGACGAAGCCATGAGCAAATTCAGCCATTAATCACGTCTTCACCTTTCACTATTACTTCAAATACTGCAGGGGGTGGCAATGCCATTCCCTGCCTTTCGGCGTTTCACATATGTTTTAAATTTTTCAGGAGGCAAAATGTCAGGCATAGCTAATTTTACAAAAGGATTATTTGAATATGATGAGCTGTCAAGGGCAATAGACAAGCGTCTGTTGCCTATGGGTGTACTCGGCCTTTCTCACATTCACAAGGCACATTTTATTCACTCGCTCTGTGCCGAAAAAAAGAGAAAAGCACTCATCATAACACCCGACGAAAGCTCTGCAACAAAAACTCGTGATGACCTTATTTCAATGGGCACAGCCGCCGCACTTTACCCTGCAGGCGACTTCAGCTTCCGACCCACTCAGGCACACTCACACGACTATGAGCAGCAGAGATTAGGCGTGCTTTCGTCAATGGCTCAGGGCACGCTTGAAGCCGTTGTAATGAGTGCCGAGGCGGCACTTCAGCTCACCATTGAGCCTCACATTCTCCGCAGAAACACAATGGTAATTGAAGTCGGCAGTGAGATTCCGCTCGATATGATTGCCGACGACCTTGTTGCCGCAGGCTACACAAGATGCGAGCTTGTCGAGGGCAGAGGTCAGTTTGCAATAAGAGGCGGACTGATTGATATTTTCCCTCCCTCACTCGAAACCCCCGTAAGAATTGAGCTTTGGGGTGAAGAGGTTGACAGCATTGCCTACTTTGAAACCGATACTCAGCGACGCACCGAGCAGATAGGTCAGGTTATGATTACACCTGCAACGGGAATTCTGTATGAAAGCCCCGAGTCGCTGATTGGAATTATCGAGCAGCACAAGGCTACACTCAAAGGCAAAGGCTCGGTAAAAGCCAAGGCATTACTTGACGAAGATATTGAAAAAATTAAAAACGGTGTGCGAATTGAATCGCTCGACCGTTACTTGCCCTTGCTCGGCAACGGCGGTGCAACCGTGTTTGAGCACGCAGAGGGATATATGCTCTTTGTCTGCGAAACTTCGGCTGTCAAAACCCACGCGGAATCAAGTGAAAAACTACTGCACGAAGACATAAAGGCTATGTTTGAGGAAGGCGTACTTTCCAAAGGAATGGACAGATTTGCTCTCAGCTTTGCAGAGCTTACTTCCATATACGAAAAGCGTCACGCAGTATATCTCGATAACCTCCCCCGAGGCAGCTTTGACACACCCGTCAAAAACCTCGTAACGCTTTCTGCAAGGCAGTTACCGCCGTGGACAGGTCAGCTGACCGACCTTATTGAGGACGTAAGGCCCGCCATATCAAAGGGTTACAAGGCAGTTGTTTTTGCAGGTACAGACAAGGCGGCAAAATCACTTGTCGAGGAATTGCAGGACGAAAACGTCAACACAATGTACTTCCCCGTTGTACCGGCAGAATTTCCTGCAGGCTGTGTCAGTGTTGTCAACGGCAGCCTTTCATTCGGTTTTGAGTATCCTGCCGCAAAAGTAATCGTAATCACCTACGGCTCAAGGCAGGCAAACCTCGGCTCACTCAGAAAAGCAAAAAAGAAAAACAAGGGTCAGACCTTCAACAGCCTCGATGAGCTTCACAGAGGCGACTACGTTGTGCACGCAACGCACGGCATCGGTATTTTTGACGGCATAAACAGCCTCAATGCCGACGGTATGATTAAGGATTATATCAAAATCAAATACGCTAAGGACGGTGTACTTTACGTGCCCGTAACCCAGCTTGACCTTGTTACAAAATATATCGGTCCCGGCAGTGAAACTAAAACCGTTTCACTCAACAAGCTCGGCAGTGATGACTGGACGAGAACACGCTTACGTGTACGCTCAAGCGTCAAGGATATGGCGGCAGAGCTTATAAACCTCTACTCAAAGCGTCTTAACATTCAGGGCTACGCATTCTCGCCCGATATTGATATGCAGAGCGACTTTGAACGCAGGTTTGAGTTTGAGGAAACAGATGACCAGCTTCGCTGTATTGCCGAAATCAAACGCGATATGGAAAAGCCACACCCTATGGACAGACTTCTCTGCGGTGACGTCGGCTTCGGCAAAACAGAGGTTGCACTGCGTGCGGCATTCAAATGCGTTGCCGACGGCAAGCAGTGTGCAATCCTCGTGCCTACTACCCTGCTTGCAATGCAGCACTACCAGACAATCAAAAAGCGTTTCGACACATTTCCTATCGAGTGTGATATGATATCCCGCTTCCGCACACCCAAGGAGCAGGAAAAAATCCTCGCCAACCTCCGCAGAGGCTCGCTGGACATAATTGTCGGCACACACAGACTTATTTCAAAAGACATTAAATTCAAAGACCTCGGTCTGGTTATAATAGACGAAGAGCAACGCTTCGGTGTTGAGCAGAAAGAGAAGCTCAAAGAGCTTTATCCTGCCGTAGATGTGCTGACAATGTCTGCAACTCCGATTCCCCGCACACTCAATATGGCTATGTCGGGTATCAGAGATATGTCAACAATTGAAGAAGCACCTATGGACAGACACCCCGTACAGACCTACGTTATCGAATACGACCTTGACATTATCACTCAGGCTATTGAACGTGAAATCCGCAGAGGCGGTCAGGTTTATTACATTCACAACCGTGTTGACGATATTGAACGATGTGCCGCAAGGCTTCACGATGCTCTGCCCGATGCAAAAATCGTAATCGGTCACGGCAAGATGAGTGAAGACGAGCTGAGCGAAGTATGGCAGCAGATGCTTGAAGGTGAAGCCGACGTGCTTGTATGCACGACGATAATCGAAACAGGTGTTGACGTGCCCAACGCCAACACGCTGATTATCGAAAACGCTGACAGAATGGGTCTTGCACAGCTTCACCAGATAAGAGGCCGTGTAGGCAGAAGCTCACGAAGGGCAAGTGCCTACTTCACATTCACACTCGGCAAAGAGCTGAGTGACATTGCAACACACAGACTCGAAGCTATTCGTGAATTCACCGAATTCGGAAGCGGCTTTAAAATTGCAATGCGTGACCTTGAGCTGAGAGGCGCGGGCAACGTGCTCGGTGCACAGCAGCACGGCTATATGGAGGCTGTCGGCTACGAAATGTATGTCAAGCTCCTCGGCGAAGCAATCAGCGAAGAAAAGGGCGAAGAGCCGACAGAGCCTACGAAAGAATGTCTTATCGACCTGCGGGTTGACGCACACATTCCCGAAAAATATATTTCAAACGTGCCGCAGAAGCTTGCAATGTACCGCAGAATTGCCGATATCAAAAACGAAGCCGATGCAGACGACGTGCTCGATGAGCTTATCGACCGTTTCGGTGATCCGCCTCCCAGCGTAACGGGACTTATCAACGTTTCGCTTCTGCGTAATTCTGCCGCACAGCTCGGTATTTACGAAATCGGTCAGAAGATGAAGGTGCTTCACCTCTACCTTGAGCGGCCCGATATGGGCAAGGTTGCCGCACTCATCACAACTATGGGCAAGCGTGCTTCAATAGTTGCCAAGGGTGCAAAGCCTTATATCGCACTCAAAATTCTGCCGGGTGACGAGCCGATCGAGCTGCTCAGAAAAGCAATTTCCGCTATGGCAAACGCATAAAAAACAAATCTGCATATTTTTCATCTTTTCGGTAATGCTATTACCGACCGTACAACGGTTGAAAAGGGGTGAGAAAAATGCTGGATAAAACATCTCTTGCACTGGTAATTGTCGGTGCTCTCAACTGGGGCAGTATCGGACTTTTCAAGTTTGATATAGTCGCATGGATTTTCGGCGGTCAGGCATCTATCGCCAGCCGAATCGTTTATACGCTTGTCGCCCTTGCAGGTATCTGGTGCATCTCTCTGCTGTTCCGTACAGAGTCTGCAGGTGCAACTGTCATTACCACACACGACAACAACCATACGGACTAATTTTTCACGGGGATAAAATCCCCATACATAGGAGCTGACGTATATGGTAAATATCGTACCCGTTCCCGAAAAAGTTACATATAAAGGCGGTGTTGTTGCTAAAAAAATCAACGTAATCCGCCTTATTGAAAAAAACGAAGCTCTCGGTGACGAGGGCTATATTCTGCGTGCAGAGCGTGATTCGATCACGCTTATCGCACAGACAGAAAAGGGAATTTTTTACGCCGGGCAAACACTCAGACAGCTGACGGAAGACACTGTTATTCAGTGTATGGAAATAACCGACAAACCGAGATTCGGCTACCGTAGCTTTATGCTCGACAGTGCAAGGCATATGCAGAGCATTGACGAAATAAAGAGGCTTATAGATGCCGCGGCTCTTCTCAAAATGAACACAATGCACTGGCACCTTAGCGATGACCAGGGCTTTCGGATTGAAAGCAAAAAATTTCCGCTTCTCAATGAAAAAGGCTCGTGGAGAAACAGTGACGACTTCGGCTCAATGCATACGGGCAAACGCTACGGCGGATACTATACGCAGGACGAAATAAAAGAGATCGTCGCATACTGCAAAGAAAGATTTATCGACGTTGTGCCCGAAATTGACCTGCCGGGTCACTCTACGGCAATTATCAGCTCGTACCCCGAGCTCTCCTGCCGTAAGCTGCAGATTCCCGTTGAAACAAAGCAGGGAATTTTTGACGATGTACTTTGCATCGGCGACGAAAAAACACTGCAGTTTGTATATGAATTGCTCGACGAAATCATACCGCTGTTCCCGTATGAAAAATTCCATATCGGCGGCGACGAGGTCAAATACCGCCGTTGGGAAAACTGTCCTAAATGCAAAGCAAAAAAGCAAGAGCTCGGCTTTGATAATTTCTCGCAGCTTCAGTGGCACTTCACAAAGCAGGTCATTGACCAACTCACTCGGCACGGCAAAAAGGCAATAGTCTGGAACGAAAGCCTTGCAGGCGGCAAGCTGACTGATGAGGCAACCGTGCAGATGTGGCTCGACCCGAAGAAGCACAGCATCCGCCACGCAAACCGCGGCGGCAAGGTCATCACAACTGATTTTTACCACTATTACTGCGACTATCCCTACCATATGACACCGCTGAGAAAAACGTATAATTTCAATCCCCTGCCCAAAGGCATAGCACCCGTTATGCAGAAAAACGTAATCGGTGTCGAGGCACCTCTCTGGACAGAGTACGTCTGCGATTTTGATAAGCTTTGCTATATGTTCTTCCCCCGTATTGCGGCTGTTGCAGAGGTCGGCTGGAGCAAAAATGAAAATCTTGACTGCAAAACTTTTGAAAAACGCTTCAGAAAAATTACACCGATTCTTGAAAATATCGGTATACATCCCGCAAAGCCCGAAGAATGGAATCCTACTCCGCTTCAGCGTCTTGCAGGCACGCTGAAATTTTTCAGCGATAAAATTTCAGTTGATATTATAAAATCGTCATTGAGCAACAGCAAAAAATAAAACTCAAGCCGCCATTTTTAATGGCGGCTTTTTGTTATTCTTCATCTGTTATTATTTTACCTTCAAAGGTTTCGTGTTCTTTTATGCACTGCCTTACAAGGTAAAGCACCTGCGCATTTATGCTTCTGCCTTCATACTTTGCAATGTATTTCAGCTTTGCGTGAAGCTCAGGCTCGATTTCAATGCCAAGATGTTTGTTAGATTTATTTCTCATAAAGCACCTCTTCAGTTTAGTATACTTAAAATAAGTATACCGCTGTTGCAAGCGTTTTTCAACACCTTGTTTGAATAAATTTTTTTCAGACGGATAAAATATTTAACGCGGAGGTGATATTAAAATGATGTGTGATAAGGAAAACAAGTGCATCCGTTGCAGCGTTTCACAGTGTAAGTATCACTGTAACACTTCCAACTACTGCACACTTGACACAGTTTCAATCGGCACTCACGAGGCTAACCCGACAATGCCCGAATGTGTTGACTGTAACTCTTTCGTGAAGAAATAAAGCTGCAAAAACCCGACAGATTCATCAGAATTTGTCGGGCTTTTATTTTATCTTAGCAAGGACAGTATTTTGCGTTTATATTCTAAAAATTCCTCGGTAAGGTTGAAATCTTCACGGCGTGGCTTCGGCTCTCTGATAATTATTTCGTCCGTTATTTCTCCGGGTGACCCCGATAAAAGATATATCCTGTCCGATATAAGAATTGCCTCGTCAATATCGTGTGTAATAAACAGTGTTGACATACGTATCTTCTCCATAACGTCAAGATACCAGCTGTGCATTGAGCTTTTTGTAATTGTATCGAGTGCCGAAAAAGGCTCGTCAAGCAAAGCTACGTCTTTTGAAAACATATACGTCCTCAGCAGTGCCGCACGCTGACGCATACCTCCCGAAAGCTGAGTGGGATATTTCTTCTGCGTACCCTCAATACCAAACTGCGAAAACATAGGTGATACCTGCCTGCGTGCTTCTTTTTTCCTGATTCCTTTCAGCAAAAGCGGTAAGGCAACGTTGTCCTCTATTGTCCTGTACGGCAACAGCAGATCCTTCTGCAGCATATAGCTTATATGACCGGGCTGATTTGTTACGTCTTTACCGTCGAGCAAAACCTGACCGCTGTCGGGTGTAAGCAGACCCGAAATAATGTTGAACAGCGTTGTTTTTCCTCCTCCGCTCACACCCAGCAGACACACTATCTCTCCTTGATTAAGCTCAACCGAAACACTCCGAAGCACGGGCTTACCGTCAAAGCTTTTGCTGACGTTTTTAACTTCAAGCTTCTTCATATCATTCGGGCAGATATTCGTTTGTAAAACCGAAATCGGGGTCAATCTTATCTTCAAGCAGATTTTTTTCGTTCAGCCAATTATAGAAAGCCGCCCAACGCTCAGGGTCAAACTCTCCCCACTTTGATGCATCGGATATGTATTCTTTTGCAAGGTATTCCTGGCTTGCATATACAAGCTCGCTGTTTGCTTTAAGCTCGGGTGCGGCATTCATCAGAATGTCTGCGGCATCCTTCGGATTTTCCGCCGCATACGTATATCCTTTTGAAAGTGCCCCGACAAATGCCTTTGCCGTTTCGGTGTTTTCACCGAGCCATGCATTGTTGCCGATAATCACGGGCGTATAATAATCAAACACGGGGTTTATATCTGCAAATTCAAAGTAATCTGTTTCAAGGCCGGCCGTTTCGCAGGCTACACCTGCCCAGCCGTAGAATATCCATATAGCATCAACACTTCTGCTCTTCAGTGCCGACACCTCATCCGTAACCGTAGAAGGAATAAGCTCAACAAGGTCAAAGCTGCCTCCGTCTGCCTTCATTACTTCACGTATTGTTTCCTTTTCAACGTCCATATCCCACGTTGCATATTTCTTACCTTCAAGCCCTTTTGGCGTGTGTATTCCCTCACCTTTTCGTGAAATAATGCCCGAGGTGTTGTGCTGAATTACTGCGGCTACTGCAGTAACGGGAACGGCATTTTCACCCACAAAAGCAGGTGCAAGACTGTCCTGGAACGAAACGCCGAACTGTGCCTTGCCCGATGCTACAAGTGCTTCCGCACCTCCTTCGGGTGGCTGAACGACCTCAACGTCAAGCCCCGCTTCTTCAAAATATCCTTTTGCTTCTGCAACAAAAATACCCGTATGATTTGTATTCGGTGTCCAGTCAAGAACAACCGTAATTTTGTCGGGTTCATTGCTGCCTTCGGTTTTCCCGCAGGCAGATATACAAAAAGTCAATACAATGCAAAGCATCAATGCGATTAATTTTTTCATAGTTTTTCTCCTTTTTTATCAGTATTACGGTATGGCATACATTTTTTCTCTGCAAATCCGACCAAAGCCATAAGTGCCAGAGAAATTGCCGATATAAGAAAAATCACGGCAAACATTTTATCAAAAGCAAACGCTTTTTTAACCCTTGTCATATAAACTCCGAGACCACCGAAGCCGCCTAACCATTCGCTTATTACCGCACCTACAACACTGTATGCCGCGGCAATTCTTAAGCCCGAAAACAGTTGCGGCAATGCTGACGGAAATTTGATATAACGGAAAACCTTTATGCGGTCTGCACCCATAGAGCGGAGAAGCCCTACCGCATCCTTGTCCGCACTTCTGAATCCGTCAAGCAGCCCGACAGTAACGGGGAAGAATGTCGATATAACTATCAGCACTATTTTCGGCATCATTTCATAGCCGAACCACAGCACAAGCAGCGGTGCTATTGCAACGGACGGCACAGTCTGCGTGATAATAAGCAGCGGATAGAAAGCTTTATAAAGAATTTCAAACGTATCCATAAGTACTGCGGCAACAAAACCTACACTCACACCGAGAACAAGTCCGATAAAAGCCTCCTGCAAAGTTATAACGGAATTTTCAAGAAGCAAAGGGAATTCACTCAAAAAAGCCTTAATTACTTCTATGGGCGACGGCAGCATAAATGACGGCACAAGCCTCGCTGAGCAAACAGCCTGCCATATAATCAGCAATACGGCAACAGCGGCAACCGACGGAATATTACGCCTCTGCATGCTTTTTAATCTTTTTGTCAATGGTCAGTATCTCTCCTTCGGGTCTGTAAACAACCTTAACGTATGCCGATACACTTTCCGCACCTGCTCTTATTGCAACGTGCTGACATTCCTTGGCAATATCCATCAGCTGATTGTAGTCCTCACCCTCAACCGTCGTTTCAAACGGGCCTACGTGACAGTGCAGACCGCTGCTTCTGATAAATGCGATAACCTCGTCAACAATGCGGATGAGCTCGTCCTCATCCTTTACCTTGGGAAGAACTTGGATTGCGATACTTGCTTTCATTTTTTACCTCCAAAATAAAAATTGCCTCCACCGATAATCGGCGAAGGCAGCTTGAAGTAAGATTAGTTTACTGCAGATTACTATCATACTTTATGCTTCCTACGCCGGCATTATCCGGATCAGGTTTGCGGGTCGCAGGTTCACCTGCCTCTCAGCCGTTTACAACGGCTCCCCGGAATTTATACTTTTTAAAACAGTAATAAATATGGTTTTGAAAGGAATATTTCCGCCACAGCTTCGTTAAAAATCCTTGCAATAGCCTCGTATTCCTTCAGATTTTTGCCTTGCTGTGACAAAAATCTTCTTTTTCAAAACTGCTTCGCATCTGAAATTCAATATCTTATGTGCAGTCGGGTATTTCTTCTCTGCAGGCATACTGTCGTATGTCAAAGAGAAAAATGCTCGAATGTGCGTGAGATATTGTATTTCAGACATATTGGATTGCTGTTTTAAAAAGTTTTGAAATAAAAAAACAGAGGCATACCTTTCGGAATGCCTCCTGTAAAAAATCCTTGTGTATGACTTCCTACGGCGGCATTATCCGCATCAGGTTATAGGGTCGAAGTTTGATTACTTCCTCTCAGCCTGCCTTTACAAGCTCCCCTGTATTTATTTCGGTTGTTATTATAAACCCGTTTTTTAAAAATTACAATAGATTTTTCAAAAAATTATTACAGCTTGCGTATGTCAGCGTTTGTAATAAGGTGCAATCCTGCTCCTTCAAGTGCAGCCTCAGCCTTTTCGTTATCCTCAACTCTGAGCACAACATAAGCGTGCTTTTCTGTTCTTGCCATAAACGCATAAAGGTATTCGACGTTTATATCTGCACCGTCAAGCACGTTCAGTGCGGCAGTGAGTGCACCGGGCTTGTCGCCGATTTTAACGCCTACAACGTCAATCGCCTTGATAAGGTATCCGTTATCCTCAAGGATTTTTGTTGCGGCAGCCTCATCGTTTACAATTATGCGTAACAGTCCGAAATCCTCGGTCTCTGCTATTGAAAGAGCACGGATATTCACACCGTTTTTTGCAAGCACGTCGGTAAGTGCCGCCATAGAGCCTTTTTTATTCTGTACATAAACCGTCAACTGTTTGATTGCCATTTTTATTTCTCCTTTCAGACAAGATTACGCTTGTCAATAACTCTTACTGCCTTGCCCTCGCTTCTTGCAATGCTCTTGGGAGCAACAAGGTGAACTGACGGGTTGATGCCGAGCATTGTCTTCATCGCATTGGCAAGACTGCGTTCCATTGCAATTACGTCGCTGAGCTTATCAGTGAACTGTTCGGGTGACATTTCAACATTTACGTCGAACGTATCCGTATGGTTTGCACGGTCAACAACAATCTGATAATTCGGCTCATAGCCTTCCTTGAGAAGCACGGTTTCAATCTGGCTGGGGAACACGTTGACACCGCGGATAATCAGCATATCGTCTGTTCTTCCCATCGGCTTTGCCATTTTTACAAGCGTTCTTCCGCAGGAGCATTTCTTGCGTGAGAGCACGCATATATCTCTTGTGCGGTAACGCAGAAGCGGAAATGCCTCCTTGTCAAGCGAAGTGAAAACAAGCTCGCCCTTGCTTCCCTCGGGAAGAACTTCACCGGTTTCCGGGTCAATAATCTCTGCGTAGAAATGGTCTTCGTTGATGTGCATACCTGTCTGCTCTTCGCACTCGAATGCAACACCGGGACCCGAAGTTTCGGTAAGACCGTAAATATCGTAAGCCTTGATACCGAGCGTTTCTTCAATGTTTCTGCGCATCTCCTCTGTCCACGGCTCAGCACCGAAAATGCCTGCCTTAAGCGGAATATCCTCTGGCTTGTAGCCCTGCTCTTTGAGAGTTTCACCGATATATGCAGCATATGAAGGTGTACAGCAGAGTATTGTTGCGCTCAGGTCTGTCATAAACTGAATCTGACGCTCTGTGTTGCCCGATGACATCGGAAGCGTAAGACAGCCTACCTTGTGAGAGCCGCCGTTGAGTCCGGGGCCGCCTGTGAAAAGACCGTAGCCGTAAGCAACCTGGCATACGTCCTTGTTTGTACCGCCTGCAGCTACTATTGCACGTGCACAGCAGTCTTCCCAGAGGTTAACGTCATTCTGTGTATAGAACGCAACAACACGTCTGCCCGTTGTACCCGACGTTGACTGTATGCGTACGCACTCCTCAAGCGGCTTTGCAAGCAGACCGTAGGGATAAGCGTCACGCAAGTCTGCTTTTGTGAGGAACGGAAGCTTATGCAGATCTTCAATTCCCTTGATGTCGTCGGGCGTCACACCCTTTTCATCCATAAGGTTGCGGTAGTACGGCACGTTTTCGTATACGTGCTTAACCTGTTTTACGAGTTTTTCCGACTGAAGCTTTTTCATTTCTTCTGCGGACATTGTTTCGATTTCCTGCTGATAGTACTTTTTTGTCATTACGACCACCCTTTCTTTTTTTTGAAGTAAATTTGTCAGTTTCGCCGGAAATGTGAAAGGGCAAATAAAAAAGCCCTCCGCATTCCGATTAAAGAATACAGAGGACGAGAAAAACAAATCCCGTGGTACCACCTCAGTTCGTCACCATCTCACGGTGGTGACCTTGTCGGGTACTGACATACCCTAGTTCTGTAACGGGAACACCCGGTGCATCCTACTAAAGACTAATCTTATTCAGTGCACTGCTAACAGAATGAATTCGTGAAGGACGTCCTCTTTGCCTCGCACCAACCGGCAACTCTCTCCAGATTATTTCCAACCTACTGGTTTCTGCTCATCGCATTTACTGTGTACAACGTGTTCAGTTGTTGTTAACAAATTAGCACTTTAATCCGCCAAAGTCAATACTTTTTTCAAAAAATTTTCAAAAAATTTTTCAGGCACAATCCGCCATTTTATATAGCTTTTATTTAAATATATAGCAAATTTTTCTGCCGAAAGAATTTATTTACCTGCAAATCTTTTGCCGAGCTCGCTCTCAAGATACTCTTCAGTAGTGCCGAAAAACTCGACACCACTGCCGATGTGAAGTATTTTGTCTGAGTATTTTACCGCACCCGCAATATCGTGTGAAACCATAATAACCGCAACCTTACGCTCACGGTTTAGCTTTGCAACGGACTCATAAAGCTCTGCCGAAACTATGGGGTCAAGACCTGTTACGGGCTCATCAAGAAGAAGCAGTTTTTCCGTTGCGCAAAGTGCACGTGCAAGCAGCACACGTTGCTGCTGACCGCCCGACAAATCACAGTATGGTCTGTGGTGAATATGCTCTATACCGAGCTCGTGAATTGCATCGTGAGCACGCTGCCTGTCAGAGCGTGAACGCATACCAAGCAGCTTTGCACCGCCCGTACAGCCAGAGAGTACAACCTCGTGCACACAAGCGGGAAAATCGCGCTGTATAGCCGTTTGTTGGGGCAGGTAGCCTATTTTTTTACGTGTCAGTCCGCAGCCGAAATCAATGCTTCCGCCCTTTGCGGGGAGCAGACCTGCAATACCTTTAAGCAGGGTTGTTTTGCCCGAGCCGTTTTCACCGACAATGCTCAGCCACTCACCCTCGTTAAGTGAGAAGCTGACATCCCTGAGCACGTCAACACGCTCGTAGCTCATTGTTAAATTTTTAATTTCAACTATTTTTTCCATCATTTTACACCCAATGCAACCTTGAGGTTTTCTGCATTTTTCTTCATAAGCGAAAGGTAGGTTTCTCCTGCACTGAAATCGTCTGCCGAAAGATTATGGCAGGAATGAAGTTCAAGCACATCGGCACCCGTCTGCTGTGCAACAGCCTCAGCAACCTTGCGGTTTGAAAGCTCCGCACAGAAAACTGCAGGTATTTTATTCTCCCTGACGGCATTTGTAATTTCAACAATTACGGCAGGGCTCGGCTCAGTGTTTGAAGTGCACGCATCAAGTGCCGCAATATACTCAAGACCGTACTCCTCACAGAAATAGAGCATCGCAAAACGGTCACACATTACTATTTTTTTGTGCTGTGCAGATGCCACTATCATCCTGATTTCGACATCAAGAAGCTCGAGTAATTTCAGATATGATTCTTCATTGGTTTTATAGTATTCTGCGTTTGCAGGGTCAATTTTGACCAGATTTTCGCAAATTTCATGTACTATCTCCATTGCATTTACGGGTGAAGTCCATATATGCGGGTCGGCAGAATGGTCGTGCTCTTCTTCTATATGACCCGCAGAGGTGTGAGTATGTTCTTCAGACTTCGTCAGATTCAGAACACTGACGTTTTCACCGAGTGAGCCGACTATATTCGAAGCCCACGCCTCCATAGTATCTCCCGTATAAATAAACAGGTCGCACTCGTTTATTTTAACCATATCAGCAGGGCTGGGGTCGTAGCTGTGGCTGTCTGTACCCGGGGTGAGAAGCAGCGTAACCTCTGCCTTATCTCCTGCTAACTGACGCACAAAATCATACTGCGGAAACAGCGTGCAAACAATGCTTATTTTTCCGTTATCTTCTTTACCGCCCTCACTGCCGCAAGAAGCAAAGCCGATAAGAAACACCGCACAGAGCAGTAACGATAATATTTTTATGCCTCTCTGCATTTTTCACACACTCCGCAAATCGTAATTTTATGGGTATCAACCGTAAAGCCGTGGTGCTCAAGCACGTGGCTGCTCATTTCATCGAGATAGTCGCACTCAACGTGAAGCAGGTTACCGCATTTCAGGCACTTGAGGTGGTAGTGATTCTTGCAGGCTTCACCGCCTGCATACTGGTAACAGCTCACCTTTGCATCATCCGATACAAATCGGCGTACGATACCGTCCTCAACAAGCCTTTCAAGCCTGCGGTAAACTGTAGCCTTGCCGAGCTTTTCACCTTTCTGTGCAAGTGCAAGTTCAATCTCTGCCGCAGTAAAATGCTTATCGGCATTATCTGTAAAAAATTTCAGCAACACTTCACGCTGTTTTGTATTATATTCAGGCATATCAATACTCCAGATATAAAAATCCGTAATTTGAAACTGAAACTCAATTTCAAATTACGGATTGAATTATATATGCAATTTTTTGTTTTGTCAAGTAAAAGACTTGATTTCACAGCAAAAACGTGACACGGGAAAGCCTACTACGTTGAAATAGTCACCCTCAATGCCCTTTACAAGCACTGAGCCTTTGCCCTGAATTCCGTAACTGCCTGCTTTGTCCATAGGCTCTTTACTTGCTACGTACTGTGCAATAAGCTCATCCTCAAGCGGCCAGAAAGTAACCTTTGTGCATTCGTAAAACTTATGCACCCTATCACCTTTTATTATGCACACGCCTGTATATACCTCGTGTGTATTGCCCGAAAGGTCACGCAACATCTGCACTGCATCAGCTTCGCTGTGCGGTTTGCCGAGCACTTTACCGTCAAGCACAACCACCGTATCCGCACCTATAACAGCCGCATCGGGGTTATCTTTTGCAACAGCTGATGCTTTCTGAAAGCTGAGGCTCATAACAAGCTCGCACGGGGCAAGAGATGCGTCGAGCACCTCGTCAACGTCAGCGGTAATAACCTCAAAATCAAAACCTGCAAGTGCCATAAGCTCCCTGCGTCGCGGAGATGCAGAGGCTAAAACGAGCCTGCTCATGCCTGCTCCTCCACAAAGAGGAGGTCAGAGTAAATTGCAAAGTGGTCAGAGGCATAGATGCCGTCCATAACGTCGTACTTTGTAACCTCGAAGCCGCCGTTGATGAAGCAGTAGTCAATACGCTGGTAGTCATCTCTGCCCTTTTCGTAGCCATTATATGTGCCCGAGTTATCTGTTTCAGGTACTGTAACACAGCAGTCAGCATAGCCTCTGCCTGTCATAAGCGCAATAGCCTCGCTGTCGGGTGTTGCATTGAAGTCACCTGTAATAACAACGGGAATATCAAAGCTGTCTGCCTTATCGGCAACGAGCTTTGCCTGGTTTGTCATAGCCTCAACGCTTACGTGGTCGAGGTGAGTGTTGAGCACGGCAAACTGTCTGCCGTCAGCCTTGCACTCAAAAACAGCCCAGGTACAGATACGGTTACAGGCAGACTCCCAATCCTTAGAAGGCACTTCGGGAGTAAGTGAAAGCCAGAACGTGCCGCTGTCAACAACTGTGTATTTATCTGTACGGTAGAAGATAGCAGAATGCTCACCTGCGTTTACACCGTCATCTCTGCCGACACCTACGTGTGCATAAGTGCCTGCATACTCGGTGGTAAGCAGATACATCCAGTCGGGTGTACCCTCCTGAGTGCCGATGATATCAGGGCTGACAGTTGCAATAACGTCTGTAAGCTCCTGCAGACGCTGAAGCGGATCTCTGAAGCGGAGATTGTAGGACATAATTCTGATGCCTGTTTCACCGATGTTCTCATAGCTGAGCTTCATCTTTGAAACTACGGGATAGTGGTCGGAGGAATATGCACCGTCGACCTTACCGCTGAGCACCTTGTAGCTCTCAACCTTTGCCTTTGCATAGCTGACAAAGATAAAGTCAATCGGGGAAGCACCCTTCTTCTCAACGTTTTTCATACCGAAATTGTGGTAAGTGCCCATAGACATTTTTTCGTCTGCACAGTACTTTGTATCCATAAAGCCTGCCGCAACAATTGTGTTGTATGCATCTGTACCCTCATCCGTATTAAAGTCGCCTGTGAGTACTACGGGCACATCAAACTCACTTGCCTTTTCGGCAATAAGCTTTGCACCGTTTTCGCGTGCTTCTACGCCGATATGGTCCATATGTGCGTTCATATGAGCATATCGCTTACCGCTCTCCTTCTCCTCGAGGATTACCCATGTGCAGATACGCTTGTACATAGCATCCCAACCCTTTGAGGGTGTATCGGGAGTTTCGGACAGCCAGAATGTGCCGCTGTCAACAAGTGTGTATTTATCCTTAAGATAGAAAACGGGTGAAAACTCGCCGCCCTCAGCACCGTCATCTCTGCCGACACCTGCCCATGCATACTCGGGCATAGCCTCACTTACACGGTTAACCCATGCAAAATCAGCCTCCTGCAGACCGAATGAGTCGGGCATTTCACCACGGATTGTCTTTGCAACAAGCTCACTGCGGTTTTCGGGTGATTTTTTGCCGACACCTGCAATATATACGTTGTAGGTCATAACCTTAACGTCGAGTGTATCACCGACAGGCTCAGCAAAATTATAAGACGGCAACGGAGTTGCAACCGAAATGCCGAGAATAAGAGAAATAAACCACTTTAAAAAACCACTGTAGAGATTTACCCAAAAAGATAATTCGTACAAAGAAATTCTCCTCTCTCAAAAACAGCCCACCCGAAATCGGGTGAGCCGCTTTTAATTTTTAGAATGATTGCTTATGCGTTATAGGAAGCAATCGTGCTGTAATCAGTGATGATATCACCGTCAGCATTCTGATAGATGACGTAAGCTCTTGCATACACAACTGTACCTGCTGTAGCGGAAACCGCACCTGCATAGTAACCGTTGGCTGCAGTGCTGTTGGAAAGGCCCTTACCTACGCCTGAAGCACCAAGAACAAATGCGTCTTCGTCTGTACCGACAGAAGCTGTCTTGGTAACGATGATACCTGTCTGGATAAGATCGTAGCCTGCAGGTATCGAACGCTCAGCATAGAAGTTAACCTTCTTAGATGCACTGTCGTACTTGGCTGTGGAAATTCTTGCTACGGGAACAGGAACAACAGCAGAAGCATCACCGTAAACGGGTGTAAGCTCTGTATCCTTGATAGCGTGGAATGTATAGGATCTGTTGTAGGAAGCGATATCACCTGTTTCAGCATCGATCCAGTAGAGGAAGCTCTCACCTGCAGCGTTTGTTGCAGATGCGCTGATGCTTACAAGTGCTCTGTCATTGTCAACAGATTCGTATACGCCTGCGCCTGTTGTTGTCCAGTTACCCTCGGTGAGGGTAACTGTGTTCTTAACAACAAGTGAGTAAACGGGTCTTACAATAATCATCTTTTCGTCGCTTGCAAGGATTTCTTCCTTTGTCATACTCCACTCCTTGAATACGTGCTCAGGAAGTGAGGGAGCAGCAGGAACTTTGTAATCTTCGCCTTCAGCAAGCTCGAAGTTTTCAACAAGATTCTCAGCATTGTTTACGTAAACGACAAGCTTCTTATCACTGTTGAAGCACTCGTTTGTTGTGAACTGAGATGTGAGATCCATGTCTGTAACAGCTGTAAACTTATAAACAGCAGAAGCACTGATTATTCTGTTAGAGCTGTTATTTGTCCAGTAGTAGAAGTCTGAACCGGCCTCAGTCTGAACAGCCTCAAGAGTAACAACTGAACCGTAAGGAACAATCTTCTTGGACATTACGGGAACGTTGCTGTAGCTGCCTTCGTTGTAGCCGAAGCGGATCTTACCGATACCGGCAACGATAAGCTTGACTTCAACACTCTTTGTAGTTGCAACAAAGCTGAATGCAACGGGAGTGATTTCCCATGCACCGTCAACCTTAGCGGTTGCAGTGTAGTTATGTGTACCCTCTGTGAAGGTGTACTTAACAGTCCATGTGCTTGTGCCGTCACCGTTGTCTTTAACAGTTGCCTTGTCAGCGGTCCAGATTTCCTCTGTGCCGTTGTCAACGTTGTAAAGCTTGATAGCCTCAACACCGGACTTAACAACAATACTGAGCGGTTCACCCTTCTGCTTTGCGAAGACATTGCCGTCAGGGCCTGCCTTAACAATTGAAGAGGGCTCAATAAAGTTGAGCTTGATTGTTTCGCTGTTGTTGAATACGAACTCGATTACCTCAAGGTCCTCGCCTGTGTTGACACTGACATCTGAGGTATCTGCCTTGTACTTAACAACGTTGTTGTAAGTTTCATCAACTGTGAGTAAGATATCGCCGTTTGCGTCTGCATTAACGGGAACAGAACCGACGTTGCCTGCGTTATCTGTTACTGCAACAGTGAAGAGCTTGCCTGCGTTAGCGGCACCTGTCTTGATTGTGAAGGTGTTATCCTCTGATACGTAGGTGAAGTCATCAACGTGGAGCATATCGAACAGGTAGTCGATGTAGAGTGAGCTGCCCTGAGTACCCATGTAATTGAACAGGTCAACCTTTGCTACACCTGAACCGCCGGGCTCTGTAACAGTAACCTTACCTACACCGTTTGCTTCAAGCTCAGGCTTAAGCTGATCGTAATGATTTACCTCAACAATTCTGTTACATACGTTACCGAAACGATCTGCAACGTGAATAAACATCAATTCACCATTATAAGGAGCACCAACAATACCTACCCAATTATCGCCTGCACCATAGGATATGAATTTGGTTGAATCAGCCTCCTTGCTCTCTTCATTAAATGTTGCAATAAACTCACTATTTGAATTGAGTTCACTGATGAATTTTTTCTTTGCTGCAGCTTCACCATTTTTAAAGTATTCATTTGCAACAACATAGTCAAGACCTTCTGTTGCGTTAGGATCAATCTTGTAAATGAAGCTACCGAAGTTGTTCTCACCAAAGGTGGGATCTACGTATGCTGCACCAGTTGCAAGAGTAGCGGGTGAATCGCTGAATTCCCAGTTTCTGACTGCACCGTTGAATAATCTGTAGAAAGCAAAACCGTTGCTCCACTTATCTTTACCGATATTTGAATACTCATGATGAGTAAGAACAGCAGAACCGTTTACGGAACCGTCAGCATTCACGCCGTTGTCATTGCCGTCAGCGGGCATGGAGTTCATGTAGTAAACAAATACTGTAATCTTACCGTCTTCTGTTGTTTTTACAGGTTTGTTGTCGCCGCTTGCATATTTGAAGCTGTCAACACCGTTTGCAGTTGATGAGATTTCACCTGTTTCAGCATCCTTTTCAACAGCTGAGTCAGTTGCATCAATTGTGTAAGCAGCTGCCTGCTGTGTACCGTCAACATTACTGAACTGCGGGCTGAGGATGAGATATGCAGAAGAATCTACATCATATCCGCCTGCTGCGTTCTTAGCTGTCTGAGTAGATACTGAATCTGTACCTGTAAGAGCTTTACTTACAGAGCTGATTGCCATACCTGTATCTACATCGTGAACGGGAGTGATAACATTAGCAGTTACACCCTTCATAGCCTGAGCAGATACTGACATCTTTTCGGGCTTGGATGTTGTAACAGTTCTCTGTGAACCGTCAGTGTTGAGAGCAGATGTTGTATCCTTAAGTGAAACAACAATCTGCGGATTGAGCTGATTAGTGTAGACGTAGAGTGTGTAACCGCCGAGGTTGGGAGTCATGTAGGAAGCAGTTACCATCTTGTCTGCTGAGGGAATTGTGTTTGCAAGCTCCTCTGAATGCTCTTCGTAGAACTTGTTGAGGTCAGTCTGAGTGTTATGGATTGTAACAACAGGAGCAAATGTATCAACGTAGAGTACAAGAGCCTTTATAGCCTTCTCAAGTCTGTCCTCTGCCTCAAGAACCTGAGTTTCATTGATAACTGTAACATCTTTATAGTTCTTTGCATTCTCAAAGGCCTGAACGAACTCGTCCCAGATGTTTTCGTTATTTGCATCGAGTGCCTCGTGGTCATAGAGTGACTCATCACTCATGATATCATCACCTGATCCGAGAGCTTCAACAAGAGTTTCTGTTGTAGCCTTACGAAGCTCAAGATCGTTGATGATTTCTACAAGCTCTGCATAGATGTTATTAATTATCGCCTGCTGTGTCTTGGGAGTATCGTAAAGTGTATCACCGTTTTCAGTGTGATCGAATTCAATATCGAAGCCTGTCTTGTTGGTGATATTGAAATTGTTAGCAGCCGCCTGAACAGTTGCGTTGATAATGTCGTTATCACCAAGGAACTCGATAACAGCTCTCAGAGAGGTATCGGTGTACTTGGTGAAATCATAGAAGCCGCTTGCGTGGAAAACACCTTCACCTGCACCCTTCATGATCTTGTCGTTTCTGTAAATAAACGCATTACCTGTTGTACCGAGTGTAGTGTGAGTTGAAGTGAAGAACTCCTCACCTACTCCGTTGTCATCGATATCGTATGAACCGAGAGAAGCGGCATTGCTCGGGTTGTTATAAAGGAATGCCTTTACAAGCGAAGTAATCTGGCTGAGATCAGCTTTGCCGAGACCGAGCTTCTCAAGTTCTGCAATAATTCTTGACTTAACGCTGTTTGTATCACCGTTAACAAGAGCTGCCTTATCGATGGTGTACTTATTGGTAAGTTCATTACCGAATACTGTTTCAAGAATATACTCAACAGCCTCTGTACCACCGTCATAGCTTGCAGGAAGCTTTGTTGAGTAGTAGTAAATATTACCGTCGTCATCTGTAATGATTTTGTAATCAACTTCAGGTGTGCTAAGGTCATCCAGGTCACTGAGGATGCTCATATTGAATACGCGTCCGCCAAGTGAGTTAGCTTCAGTTTTACCTACAGTATCATCAACAATGATAATATCTGTTTTGTTGTCTTCTTTGTATGTAGGAACAAGACCGAGAGCCTCGTAGATAAGAGTAGCAACCTCTCTGTATGCATCTGTAGCATTGAGGAGCTTAAGTCCGCAAAGTTTCTCATACATTGCAACTGTTGCTGTATCGACTGCTTTCTGGTCAGCCTGGACAGCGCTTATAAAAGCGTCTCGGTTTTCTGCAGTCCAGCAAACAGCATTATTTGTTGCTTCTCTTTCAATGCCTGCCATAACCTCTGCAGCAACGGGTCCATAACCGTAATTTTTTTTCTGATAAGCAAGGAATTCAGCTGAAGCTTCCTTCTGGTTCAGAACTGCCTTGTAAGAATCGTCCGTGAACCAGCCGCCGTATGAGCTGCCTGTTACGGATTCAAAATCTTCACCCTGAGCGAGGTAGTACATTGAGCCGTCCTGGTAAATATCAATACCATAGCCGTTTGTATACCAGTCGCCATCTTTTCTTGCAGGTACTGCGTTCATGTTGTAGCCGAACTCAGCATCGTTGATGATAACTTCGCCTGCAGGAGAAGCAAGAACATAAATCTCTGAACCTGTATCATGGACAGCTTCACTTGTAAGCCATACAAGAGCATTTGCATCGTGATTGTTAATCTGGCTGCGAGCATCGCCATAGAGGTATGAGTAACCACCAACCAGAGAAACAATCTCTTTACCGACCAGAACTTCTCCTATAACTTCACCGTTTTCATCAACGTCTGCAAATACAAGCTGATCAGGATGTGTTGTTTCATCCAGTGTAATACCGATTGAATCGTCGAGCAGGTTGATAGTCGGCCAGTTTTCAGTTGTACCGAATGCACCGCGATCTTCCTGTCCGTCACCGTCAATTGCAAGCTTAGCACTTTGACGTATGTCATTAGTAAACAGGGGAACTTCCTTTGTATAAAGCGGTTGTGTTGCTGAACTTCTGTAATCGACTTTGACTGTGATTTCTGTTGCAAGGAATTTATACATATCCTGTCTCATATCAAGACCGAAGCCTGCATACTGTGCGCGTGTACCTGTTACATAGTTGAACAGATCTTCGGTAAGAACGTTAACAGCTTCAAGAGCTGTCTCGTATCTTACAGCAACACCTGTTGAGTAATCGAGATAGACATCACCAACCTCATAGTTAGAACCGAGAACTGTGTAAATAGCATTAAGCTTATTCTGGATAGCTATCTGCTGTGCACTGCGGATATCCTTCTCTGCTGCAGGAATGTTTTTTTCGTCAACAGTTGTTGCGAGATAGTCAGCTGTGTAAGTGCCGATACCGTCGCCTGAGCCGATACCATTGTAGGTATAGCTACCTGCGATAAAGTTATCAACAAGGTTTCTTACACCGATTGTGAATTCGTTGTCTTCCTCAACATCGAACTTCTTTGTTTCAAGGTTAGCAAGAAGATCCTGAATTACAACAAGTTCATCGAGCAACATCTGCTGCTTTGTAACGTCAATCTCACCGTCCTGAAGGTATTTTACGCAGAACTGATTCCAAAGTGTTGTGATTTCAGAAATATCGCCGTAGGGTGATAATTCAATCGTACCGATTGAAGGATCAGTGATAACACGATTGCCGTTTTCGTCAACATATACTGTGCTGTTTGTATATGTGTTAACAGTAACAAACGTTGTGCTGAGCGAATCAATCTGTGCACCGATAGAATCGATAAGAGTCTGTGTGCTGTCATCAAGGCCCTTCCATGTAAGGATTTCTCTTGTGTCGTGAACCTCTGTGGTGTGTGCATTGATGATAGCCTGATCCTTAGCAGTAAGATTTCTGTCAGCCTTTGTGGCTAAGAGATATGCTGTCTGGTAAGGAGTCCATGTATCAGATGTGAAATACTTTGAACCGAGCTCATTGTCGAGTGTGAATGTGCCGTCGCCGTTGTCGAGCCATACCTGATAGACAAGCTCCCAAGCGCCGTCGGACTCAGCCTCGAATATCTTGCCGAGTTCTTCGTTGAAGAATGTGTAATCAGCAGGGCTGTACTTAAGACCTTCATCGTCTGCTTCTTTTGAAAGGTCACCGTAGAAGCCGCCTGCTTCAGTTGTGAGCTTGATCTTGTTGTCGATATCTGTGTTTTCAAGGATATCGAATACCCACTGGTCAATAACATCCTGACTTGTTGTATCTGTAAGTGCCTCTGCTGCTGCAAGAGCGTCAACAAGCTCTGCAACAGATTCGTCTGTGAAGAGGTTGCCGTAGCTGACTTCACCTGCGCCGTTTACGATTTCAAACTTCTTGTATTCACCGTCGTCGCCGTAAAGCTCATCGTTTGCGTACTCGATAGCATCGTTGAGGGCATCGAGGAACTGGCCGCCTTCAACAAGAAGGTATCTTTCGTCACGGTCTGCGCCGTCGTAGTCCTTATCACCGGACTCGGAAGCAAGACCGACTGCTGCCCAGATTTCGTCAGCAAGTGTACCGTCAATAACATTACCTGCGTTGTCGTTGTAACCTGTAACTGTAGTGTTAGTGTCCCAAAGAGTTACTTTGTTTGCCTTTGTGGCATTGATAACAGCCTTAGCTGCTATGACAGAATCAGCTGTGAACTTGGAGGTCTCAAGAACCTTGTCTCTGCCGTTCAGCTGAAGCGGGTCGTAAGCAGCCTTTGTGCTTTCGTTAAGCTTTGCTGTAGCATTGTCTTCTGCACGTGTTACCTGTGCAGGTACGAAGGAAGCAGCATGAAGCTCGTTATAGAGGTTTGTGATAAGTGCGTTGTAATGAACCTGACCCTGCTTAGCTGTAAGACCGAATCCGTCGTACATCGCCTTGTTGCTGAAGATGTTGTTGATGGACATACCGTTTTCAGCGTAAACAGTTGCGGGGTTGAAGCCGTTAACACCTGTTCCGAAAACAGCGTTGAAATAGCTTGACATTGTACCGGAATCAGCAATTGTAATAGTGTCACCTGCGTTATCGTTGAGGTGTTTGATGATGCTGTTCCATCCGTCAAGGTAAACGGGAGCTGCATTCTTTTCAAGGTTATCAATAACAGTCTTATAGTTGTTAACTGCATTTACATACTCGGTATAATTGGGACCGAGGTTTTCGTTAGCAAGATTAATGATATTGTCCTTGAATGTACGTGCAAGAGCAATCTGAGTCGGGCTGTAAACCGATCTCTTAACTGTCTCGAGCTGACCCTGAGCGTTAACTATAACAACGTCAACTGTCTCGTTCTCTTTTTCAAGGAGCATAGCATCAAGCTGCTCGTTGATTGAAGCATAGGTACCTGTAAGACCTGCGATTGTGCCGTCAAACTCGTTTATCTTCTTAAAGCCGAGCTTGTAATAAGCAACAAGGAGGTCATAAGTAGCCTTGTTGATTGAGCCTTCAACGTCTACTGCACCGTCGCCCTGAGCATCAACCTTGAGGCCGTTTGTAGCAATACCGTTTGCACCTGCATCGCCGTAAGCCTGGTTATAACCGGACTGTGTGCTGTAAGCATTCTGACCAACGAAGAACTTCATAGCTTCCTGTCTTGCGTTGTAGTATGCTGTCCAGCTTTCGGCTGTATACCAGTTAGCACCTGTCTTATCCATACCGAGAGCCCACTGGTTTTCGGGTCTGTTACCCTCACCGTACTGCTCGTATGTGGGAATCCAGGTCTTGTTAAGAAGCATTGTAAGGCCTGAGTAGTCAGCAGCGTTGAGGTTACTTTCTCTTGTGTTGTAGAGAGCAACGTAATCGTCTATAGCTGACTTATAGCCTGCAATGTTTGTAGCCATGGGCTTGCCTGAGTAGCCCTGAATTGCCTGATATGCAGCAGACATGTTGTTCTTATAATCAGTTGTATAGTACGGATGGTCTGTGAAGTAGAGGGCGTTGCCCTGAACCTGACCGATAGACTGCGGAGCATCGTAGCGTGACTTAAACACCTTAACTACCTTGTCGGCGATCTCGGTGTTGTAAACGCCTGCTGCAGTATTGATATCAGCGAATGTAGTCTCGCCGAGGATTGCGTTTGCATCGTTGACTCTGAAGTCATCCATAGGTCTGAGCTTGAGAGCGGCTCTCTTCTGATAGATGATCTGAGTCATATGGTTGATAGCATCCTGGTTTTCTGCAAGAGTTGCACCGTCAATGATGCCGGGCTGTGCAGTCTTTGTGCGCAGATACTCTGCCCATGTGTCGGCAGTGTACCACTGTGCACCGTCCTTAAGCTCGTTGCCGTTTGCATCATAAATAACGTATTGCTCGAGGTTTGCGTAGTTTGAGCCACCCTTTTCATACTCTGCGTAGGAGTTCTTCTGAATTTCGAGCTGGCTCATATCGTATGATGAGGGAACAAGCTTTTCATAGTAGTAGTCAACAGAAGCGATATCGGGCAGGATTTCAGCCTCAACGTAGAGGGCGAGAATCCACTTGGAGCTGTCGTTTGTTGACTGATATGTGCTTGTTGCGTTGAGAAGGTTTTCTTCATAGGAATTCTTGAAGCCGTAGCTTGCGCCGCCCCATGAAGCATCGGTCCAGGGATTGATTGCCTTAATATATTCACCTGCACCGTTTGAAACCCAGATTTCGCCTGCATCGTAAGCGCCGTTGCCGTTTGTATCGCCGTTGTTACCCTTATTATAAGTTTCTTTAACCTTATTATCGGTAACAACAAAACCTGCGTTTGCGATGTCAGCTGCAAGTGAGTTATAGCTTGTTTTGAATACGGGTGTGTAGAGGTAGCTTGAACCTCTGTCACTCTTGTTGTAGTTAGCGAAGTAAGTTACTCCGTTTTCTGTGTAGGTACCGTCATCGCTGTAGTACTCGCCTGCCTTACGGAACTCAAGAGCCTCGTAAGCATCACGTGCTGTGTTGTAGAGACAGTTTGTTGTGTCGGGCACGTCAGGTGAAGTTACGTTCTTGTAAGTGAAGGTCTGCGGATAAAGTCTGTCGAGTTTTTTTGTTGTTGCAACATACCCTCCGTCAGAATTCTTCTCATAGACTGTAACACTCGCATTTTCACTGGGCTTTTTGAGAGTTCTGTCAATGTTGAGTGAATTCTTGAAAGCAGTATAAGTTGTATATGTATATATACCGCTTGCAAGTGCCTTTTCGTTTGCGTAGTTCTTAGCAGTGCCGTCGTTGTGGTAGCCTGCATACTCGTCACGCATAAAGAGTATCGTATCGTTTGTTGAATTATAATAATTAGTATACTTATCAAATGCAGTATAGTCTGCAGGAGCAAGACGAAGCTTATCCCAAGCCTCCTGAAGGTCATCAGCATAGTCGTTGATGTACGACTGGAAACGAAGGTCAAGGTGAGCATCGTGAAGGTTGCCTGCAACGTCGCTTGCAGCGATAAGCTGAGAGTCTGTTTCAGCGTAAACAGTAGTTCTGTTCTTGATTGTTGCGATAAGGTCTGCTGCGTTATTAAAGAACATATCCTTAGCGTATCTCTGACCTGCATAGCGCTGGTCATCACCGCTTGCAATAGCAAATGTAAGGCTCTCATAATCGGGTACGCTCTCGTTTGAACCGGCTGTGAGACCCAGACCGGTTATTTTTGCGAGTGTGCTTACAAGCTTACTGTAGTCAGCATCCTTATAAACAGGGTTCTGCCAGAGGTTAACAAGGAGATTGGAGTCGAAGTCTGTGCCCCAGAGGTTACCGCAGGCTGTGTAAGCCTTCATAACCTCTGTACGCCACTGGCTCCACCATGCGGGATCCATATCATCTTCCTGGAAACCAACGATTGTGCCGTCAGTTGCCTGGCCGGTAACATAGGTAATCATTGCGTGAGCGTTGGATCGGTCAACTCGGTTGAGAACAAAAGCAAAACCTATAGTAGAGTAGTTATAGTCGCCGCCATCTGATTTCTCAGACTGAAGAATCATTCGAGAATATGATGTATTATAGCTTGATAAAGCATTAACGGTATTGAAATACATTGTGTATGTTGTACCATTTACAATATCCGTGATAATCTTTCCGTCATCATCATTTTCATTTTCCCAATTATTTCCTGTATTTGAAAATGCAAACATATCGGAAGATGAAATAGTGTTTGCTGTATACTTACCACCATATTTGGTTCCGTTATAAGTTGAGGTGTCCCAATATCTTCTAACCCATGGCTGATGGCCATCAACAGCGACAAGTGTCATTTTCAACTGAGGTTTAATACTCGCACCCGTAGCCTGAGGGTCAAAATAGATATGAGTTACTATATACTCATCACTGTTGCGCGAACCGCTATCTTCTGTATAATTGTATAGACCATTATAATAAGCATCTTTGTGTGTTGTGTAACTAAGATAAACAGCATCTCTGTTCTGATAAAAAGTTACTCTGCCAGCTTTAGCATTATAGCCACCATTACCCCAAGTTGAAGTACCTACTGACCAACCGACTTTTTCACCTGTGCCATAACGTGAGTAACTGTTATGTGTACCATTAACAACAGTTGATTCAAATGATGTGCCCTGAACGCCACCATAAAGAGCAACTATACCGGAAACACCTCGTGAACTAAGTATATTATTCTCAAGTGTTACCGTTGCATCAAGGTGAATTCTTGTATTCTTTTGTACGCTTCCGTTCCAGAATCCACCGTTTCTTCTTGTTCTTGTCGCCCAAACACCTTCGGTATTCGGAACAGATTTAACATAAGAAGCGGCATACTGTGTATAAACATCCGCTTTACCGTCTTTATTTATATCATCCTTGACACCGTCTTTATTATTGTCAAGTGAATATGTAAGCTTATAGTAAATACTGTTGCCTGCTGTTGCGGTACCGCCTGTAATTGTGGTAGTCCACTTTGTACCGTTCTGTGAGGTTGAGGTTGTAACAGCAGAGTTAACGTTGTCGTTTCCTTCATTAACTACCGTACATTTAACGTCTGTTGCATTTGTAGGAACCTCATAAACAAGAGAGCGGTCTGTGTAAGGTGCTGCAGTCTGGATTTGATTGCCGCTTACATAAATAATAGGCGGAACTGCAACCGATGTAAATTCGCTTGTGTTATTGAGAAGTCCCTCAGTACTCGGCTTACCCTTGTTGGAGTTAAGAAGGGCAGCAATAGCCGACTGAAGCTGAGTATGGAATGTGTTAACTTCTGTCTGATTTGTCTTAATCTGTGCGTAGCAGTTAAGAGCATTCTGATATGCGGTCGTGTAAGCATCCCACATCTGCTGTGTAGCGTTGGGGTAGTCGGACTGCTTACGTGGGTTCATAAGCTCAGACATTGTGAGCTCACGGAGTGCACCCTTATCGTAAGTATGGAAATAGAGGTAGAAGGGAGATACCGCATAGAGAAGAATACGATAACCACCCTCGGAGTTACCCTTGTTACGAACACCTGTAAACATTGTCATACCTGTGCCGTTAAGGGCAAGAGCTGCTTCCTTACTGTCTACTACAAGAGGATAACCCTTATACTGGCCTGCCATCTTACCGATAAGGTTGTCGGCTGAAAGGTTGGCATTTACGTGGGTTGTACCCAGTCCGTTAAGGCTCTGCTGACGTGCATATGAATCATAAAGGAAGATTGTTGCGTTATCCTGTGCACCGTCGGAACCTGTTGAATTGTTTTCTGCGGTTACGGCAGCGTTATAGCTTGCATAGCTGTCACTCGGGTCAACCGTTGCACCGCTGGGGTTGAAACCGTAATCGCCGTCATAGAAGCCGATACCTGCAACATATTCCTGGAAGCCTCTGTCAAGGTCCTTCTGAATCCAGAAATCGATGCTGACACCTGTGTCAAGTCTGCTGTCGGTTGCGGAAACCTTATTAAGCGCAGATACATCGAAGTAGATATCAGTTTTTGGTGATGCAGTGATTGTTCTCTGCGAAACCTGACCTTCTGTAACTTCTTCACGTGAAGGAGAGAATCGGAACATACTGAATCGGTTATCGCCTGCATGATTGATCCATGACTGGTCAACGTCGGCAATCATAAGCGAGTAGTTGTAGTATGTATTGGAGTTGAATTTATCCTGATTTGTGGTCACATCACGTGCCACGCTGTATGCACCTGTACCGGAAAGCGTACTGATATAAGCAAGGTCAACATAGTGCTTGGAGTTATTGCTCTGACGCCAGCCACGGAACCAGTCGTTATAACCGGCAGGCTGCTTGATACTTTCAACAACAGTAGAGTTGCGGATTTCGTATTCAACGCCGCTAAAAGTATACTTTACAGAGTAATTGATGTACTCACCTGCAGTAAGTATGCTTTCGTCCTTGATGGCGTACTTGTAGAGCACACCTTCGCTTGTGTTCTCGGTACCGAGGTTTGTCAGGGTTGCCTGAGCGTTAGCCGCTGTTCTATGAGCACTGAACGTAACATCTGTTGCACCCGATGGCAGACAGTAGCTGACCGCAAGGTCCTGGTCATACGGCTGCTTGGTTTTATAGTCGAGCAACTGTGTCTGAACAGAATTACCGAACTCCTGCTTTGCACGGACGTCAGCAAGGTTCTCTGCAGCACCGACATAAACAGTCTTGGGAACCGAAAGAGTATTGACAAGCTGAACGCCTTCGCCGTTGATAGCTTCGATACGCTCTTCGTCAACGTCTGCGCTGCCTGTAACTGTAAGCTGTGTATAGCTCTTGACCTCTGTTGTCATAGAAACTTCGCCGGTTGCATCGTCAAGTGTGAACTCGAAGTAACGACCCTTGGGGTTCTGGTCGGTATTGTAGTTCTCCTGAGTAAGAGCACCACCCATGATGAAACGGAAGCCGTTATCGTCAACAACGTCAAAGTAGTTGTCATGGTCGTGACCGAAGGTCATACCAAGACAGTTACCGGGGAGGCGAAGTGCATCGTAAAGAGCAGTTGTTGCGCCCTTATAGAGCCAAGTCGGACAGGGAGCTTCAGCCATAACACCACTGGGGTTGTTGGCAGGGTCAAGACGGATATACTGCCAATCTGTAACATGAGTGTATCTGTCAGGTGTAGGTACACCGTTTGTTGAGTCAGCCTGAATAAGAGCACCTGTGGTGTAAATTTCCTGCAGGATAACGTGCTGTGAAGCAAAGGTGGGGACATAAGCCGAAGGCTGACCTGTAACCTGTGCCTTATAGCTGTACTGGCTGCCTGCAAGGGTATTGTTCATATTGGTGTACCAGTCAACAATCTGCTGGTAATAAGTATCGTTATCGCCACCGGGACGGAGCCAACCGTCATCCTCGTCACCCTTTGAGTTGAAGAGGGCAAAGTTGAGTGCTACGCCGTTAGGCTTAGGAGCAGGATTGCCATTACTATCTTTCTGTGCAGCAGCAACTTCATCAGATGACCATGCCTGAACGGTAACGTTACCTGCGCCGGGAGCACCGTCAAGGTCGATGGTGCTGAAGTTATTATCCCAGTCGATGAAATAACTCTTCTCCATCTGGTATTCCCACTGATGGTTGAGTGAGCCAAAATCGTACTCGTGGTTACCGGGCATTGCAATAACCTTACATGTCGATTTCATGTAGGGGGTAAACAAGTTGTATGCTCTGTCAACAGCATCCTCCCACTGGCTCTTTGTAGAAGTGCTGCCGCCCTGAGTCTGGTCACCTGTAAGCAGGATTACGTCAGGGTTGTAGCGCTGCATGAGCAAGCGGACTGTTTCTCTCGTACGCTCGGTGATAGCGCCGCCACTGACCGATGTCTGAATATCGGGCAGCTGAAGCACTTTAAGTTTACGTGTTGTGTCGTCGAAATGAATGCCGAAGTCTGTCTTCTGCTGATTCTGCAGACTTGCACTCGCCTCAAAACCGGTCATAGCAAAGAACGATGCGATCATCGATACTACGAGCAGCAATGAGAGAATTTTCTTCGTTATTCTCATAATCGAAATTTCCTCCTTGAGAATATTTTGGAGTTTGCAATCCGCCAAGGATTGCTTCCCCATTCTGACCGAATGTGGGCTGTCGGACAAAACGTCCGACAAGGGATTGCGTAAAATTCCGGTTGAATTTCGCAGGGACGGTAAATGCGGCACAAAACCGCACATTGTGTTTTGCCATTGCAACCATACGGTTGCGAGTAGGGGACACGTCCCCCGCTCCGATTGATATTTCGTCCGCTCGGGACGGGAGACCCATCCCCTACGATAACCTCGCCGCTGCCGCCACCGGATACTCAGCCGCAGCACCGCCGCCGACCTGACCGTCGGCACACAGCAACCGCGTGCAGCGAAGCGTTTTTTGTTTTGTGCTGACAGCCGCTGTTTTCAGCCCTGACCACTGCCGAAAAAAAGCTGTTTTTACCCCGAAAAAGACCTCCTGATATTGTCTGCCGCACACCGCCGAAACCGACGAAAAAAGCAGAAAACAACATCTTGTGTATCAAGTCTTATCAAGACACAAAACATAGTATTATATATAATAATACGGTTTTACTATACCAAGTTTTTGGCTCTGTGTCAACATTTTCGGGCATATTTTCACCCTGGTTTTTCCAACTTTGTGCACCCTGCCCAAACTCTCAGCTTCTCTATGTAACCTATGCACAAATCACGCCCTCAAATTATCGTCTGAAAATGCCTTGAAAACAGTCGGAAAACCCACGTAAAACCATTCTTTTTCCGCCTTTTTATTCCGTCGTCAACCGACAAAAATCCCGACTTATTTCCCCTGTTTTTATGCCGAAAATCCACCTTTTTTATCCTTCCTTTTTTCTTTTTCTCCACAAAAATCGTCTTGTTACAAATCCCTTTTCAGCTTGTTTTTCACCCCTGAAAACCACCAAAAAACTTGCCTTTTTCTCTGTTTTTATTCCTCAAAATACTGTAAAAAATTGCAGAGTTTACAAAAAATTTACAATTTAATTCCGATAAAAAAGATTAACACCGCGTCAGAATTCTGTTTCGGAATAATGTAATAATGATTATTTAAAATATTTGTTTACATTTTTCTTAAAATAATGTATAATATTTTTCAGAATTTAACCCAAAAACGGAGGTTTTAATATGCCGAAACGTCAGGATTATATTTCTTGGGACGAATATTTTATGGGTATCGCAATGCTCTCCGCAAAGCGAAGCAAGGACCCTAACACACAGGTCGGTGCCTGCATTGTAAATCAGAACAACAAAATTATGTCCGTCGGCTACAACGGTTTCCCTCTCGGCTGCAGTGACGAGGATTTCCCCTGGGAACGTTCAGGCGACAATTACGACACAAAATATCCCTACGTCTGTCACGCTGAGCTTAACGCAATCCTCAACAACGCAGGCGGCAACCTCAACGGTTGCAAAATTTACGTTGCCCTCTTCCCCTGCAACGAATGTGCAAAGGCTATCATCCAATGCGGTATCAGCGAGGTTATATACCTCTCCGACAAATATGCCGATACCTGGGGCACACGTGCCTCCAAGCGTATGCTTACAGCCGCAGGTGTCAAGCTTACTAAAATTAAGCTCGACCACGACGACGTAACAATCAACTTTAAGGAAGAACTTGTCTGATGCTCGAAAAAAGCAACCACAAATACAATAAACAGGTTGGTGAGCCGTATAATATTGTCAACGGTCATACCCGCCACAAATCTGCTCATATGCGCTTCGGTCTTCGCAGCTTCGCACAGGTAGGCAGCGGAATTATTGCCGTCTATAATCTTATGATTCTGCTCAACCGTGCCGTACCGCTTGCCGATGCCGCCCGAGAAATCTATATCAAAGCAGCAACGCCGCTCGGTCTTTTCGGTGTTCATCCGCTCAGAATTTTCCGCTACTTTTCTTCGCACTATCTGCCCGTAAATCTCGACAGAAATTTCCGCACCTTCTGCGATAAATTCGAGCCGGGCTTTTGCGGAATTGTTTTCTGCTGGACGGGCAAGAAATTCTTTTCACCCATTCACGCCTTCGCAGTTGAAAACTTCAACGGCAAAATTTACATCTACAACCGCATTTCAAATTCGCCCAGACGTTACGAATACCACAACGTCTCCGCTATAGCCGATTCAAAGAGTTTTATTGTCGGCTACTACATAAACCGTGACGAATTTGACTCATTCTGAACAGCAAAAATCAATATTTACAATAAAAACCGATGAAAATTCGCAAGAATTCTCATCGGTTTTTGATTTTTTACTTGTCTTTTATTTTACTGGTTTTCTTGGCTTTTTTGATATTTTTCAATATTTTCGGTCAAAGGCAGAGAAATTTTTGCCGTAAACATATCTCCGTCGATATAAATTTCAAATTTTCCGCCCTGAAGTGCACAAAGATCACGTGCAATCGACAACCCAAGTCCACTGCCTTCACCGCTTCTTGAAAAATCTCCTCGGACAAAACGCTCCATGAGCTGGTCGGTTGAAACGTTAAGCGGCTCACGTGAAATATTTTTGAAGGTTGCGATTCCGTAGCCGTCCTGAACACCGACCATAACGTAAGCTACGGTATCTTCAAGAGCATATTTTGCTATATTGGAAATAACGTTTTCAAATACTCTGTATGTTTTCTGACCGTCGGCACGCACAATCGGAGCACCGTTGACGGGTGTAAAACGCACGTCAATTTTACTTTGCTCAAGTCTGTCGGTATTTTCACCGACCGCCTGCATTGCAAGCTCGTGAAGATTCACATCGACAATCTGAAGTTCAACCGCACCTGTTGAAGCTTTTGTCGCTTCTGTCAGGTCTTCTATAAGTCTTTTAAGACGCTGTGATTTATCGGCGAGCACGTCAACGTAGCTACGCACGGTTTCATCCTCAATATTACTTCGCTTTATAAGGTCGGTATAAGTAATTATAGAAGTCAACGGAGTTTTAAGATCGTGAGAAACATTTGTAATAAGCTCGGTTTTTGTACGCTGGTCACGGATTCCCGCTTCTATAGCCTGCTTCATACCTTCACGCATATCCTCAATTTCGTGAGCAAGACGGGTCATAGGTGCAGGCATATTTGCACAGTCGAACTCAACGTCAAAATTGCCCTGCTGTGCCTGGGAAACGGTATCCCTGATTTTATCGAGAGACCTGGCATAAAAATAAATCGCAACAAGCATTACCGCATTGACAATAAGCAAGCCGATTATGCCGAAAAACACAAGATAATCGCCCAGCATAACCATAACAACACACACGGCAACCGCCACAAGGTAAAACAGAAGGAAAAACCTGAAATATCTGCGTACTCCGTCCTTTAGCTGTGTACTGTTGCGGCTGATGCGTCGGTAAACCTTTGCAATAAGCTTGAAAGGCAGACGCACAATCAGATTATCAAACAAGGTGTTGTTAAGTCTGCGGCGGTTGATTGAAGCAACCATATTAAGTAACGATGCACTGCCGACCAAAGCAAGCACAACACATAGCGGAGCTATAAGCACACTCCATCCGTCATTACGCAAATGGTTCATATAAAGAGCAAGCCATACGGCAAGCACAAAAGCACCGACAAAAACTCCTGCTGAAACTATAAAATGAAGCTCACCCGGTATTTTATCCTGCAGCCTTAGTGCTGCAGGTGAGCCTTTATTTTCTTTACCGCTTATAAAACAGAAAACGATAAAGAAAACAAGAAACAGAACCAGAGAAACAAGACAAACCGTCATACTGCGCTCGAGCATACCGACAGATGCTGTATAATCCTCATACACACGCACAAACGGGTCAGCGGAATCAGCACGTGAATAATCAAAGCTGAGATAAACCGTAAACGGATCGGTTTCAATAAGGTCGGTCTGACCTATGACGTATTTATATGACGGCAACTCCATATAACGGAAATAGCCGTAACGTATAAGGGTGAAAAAGTGATAAATATATGCTGTCGGGCTGAGAATTATGCCATCCTTAGTCTGCACAATGTCGTTTGAATCCGCACCGTAGTATCCGAAAAAGAGGTCGTCACCCGAAACAGTGCTTCGGCTTAAGTTTTCAAAAACACTGCCTGCCGTAACCGTACCGAAATTATCGGAAGACGATACAAACCACGTATCTTCACTGTATGCTTTTGAAAACTCCGATGCTGTAGCAAATCTGCTGTTTGTAAAAGTTTCACCGGTGGCATTGTTCACCACAAAATATTCAAGTGATTTCAGCTGAGAAAGATAGGAATTGATATGCTTATACTCATTCTCATACCGCCCGGTATCCCAACCTGACCTCTCCTCGGCATCCTTCTGAGCCATATTCTTAATATACGTTTCATCAACACTTACCGTACCGTCGTCATTGATAATATAAGCCTCATCATTTCTGAAATACTGAACGTCATATTCACTGTAATAATAACCGCTTTCGTCGTAGTAATAGTCTTCAGACTCTGTTTTAAGTTCAGCGGCAAGATATTTATTGTATTCATCTGCCTTTTCACGGCAGCCTCTGACATAGTCTGCAAACAATTCATCCGCAAGCTGACGGCGCTTTTCATTCAGAAGGTTTTCCATATTATCCTTCTCAAAAATCTTGCCGTTATGATAGGTGACGATATTACGTTTTATCGCATAATAAGAAAATCCGACTTCCGCAAGGAAATCGGACGAAATCCTCGGGTCATAGAGTGTGCTTTTCGGGTCGGAGCTGAAATTATCAAGCCCGTAAAAATAACCTGCACGCACTGCAAAATCTGCAATACTGAGTGCCGACACGACCGATGTGCCAACACACAGCAGGCACAGAAAAACACATATTACCTTCAGAACTGTTAGTTTATATTTTTTCGATTTTGTAGCCAATGCCCCACACCACCTTAAGATACTTCGGATTTTTCGGGTCGATTTCAATTTTTTCCCTTATCCTGCGTATATGGACGGTAACCGTTTTATCCGTAGAGAAGGACGGCTCGTTCCATACTGCCTCATAAATCTGTGTTGTGGAAAGCACTTTGCCGAGATTTATCATAAGATATTCAATTATTCCGTATTCGGTAGCCGTAAGCTTAACGGGCATACCGTCGAGCTCAACGGTATGGGCAGACGTATCAATAACAAGACCGCCCGTAGCAATACAGCTGTCTGCAACGGCACTGCCGCCGAGAGTTGTATAACGCCGTATCTGTGACTTTACCCTCGCAACAAGCTCAAGCGGATTGAAAGGCTTTGTGACATAGTCATCCGCGCCGAAGCCCAGACCCGTAATTTTATCGGTATCCTCACTTTTGGCAGAGAGCATAATTATAGGCACGTTACTCTTTTCCCTGAGCTTGAGAGTAGCGCGAAGACCATCCATTTCAGGCATCATAATATCGAGAATAATACAGTCAAGCTCCTCTGACTGAGCAATCTCAACAGCCTGCTTACCGTTGAAAGCTTTGAACACATCAAAGCCTTCGAGCTTAAGATAGATTTCTATTGAATTTACTATTGCAACGTCATCGTCGCAAACAAGAACTCTGTTCAATTAAGCTCATCCTCCTTTCACAAAACTGTGCTTACCACAAGCACAATGCTACAACTGAAGGATTACAAAATCCGATACAAATTTATTAAGAATTTTCAACAATTTTTCCGTAGAGTCTGAGTGCAAAAGCCTGTGCGGCAGGCATAGGCTCAAAGCGTCTTGAATAGTTGCCGATGCTCATTGTATCGCCCTGGGCAAAATCGACCTCACCGTTGATTCTTGTTACACTCATAAGGTAATCAAGGCAACGCTCACTCTCCGCAACGTAACCCATACGGTGAAGCAAGCCACCAATCATTGCGGTTGCCGAAGACTCCTGACGAGAGAAATGCACACCAATTATAGCATTAAAACTGCCGTTTTCATTCTGAAAAGGCAAGAGAGATTCACAGAGTGCGGTTGCACGCTCCGTTAGTACGCTGTAATATTCATCGGTTTCATCGAGCAGACTGAGACATTCGTCAAGTGCAAGAGCAAGCCAGCCGCAACCCCTGCCCCAGCCGTAAATACCGAGCGGCATTTTATTATCGGGACGGAAACAGTGAACGGGCAAGCCTGTCCTTTCATTTATGCCGTAAGAATAAAATTCATCAAACTGCCTTTTGGCAAGCTCAAAAGCTTCGGGGCAGCCGTAAATCTGATGATACTTAATTAAAAACGGGCAGACCATACCGAGCACATCGACATATCGCTCATCCTGATCAGGATTGTACGGCAAAGTGCTGTCGCCTGCTACAGCGATTGCTTTTGCCAGATAATCTTTTGCAGCGGTAATAACTTTTTCATCTTTTTCAAATCCGCACTTCAGCAACTCATAAAGCAGCATTGCTGTTCCCGGAGTATATTCACAGCTTGTAAGATTACTTTTGACAAAAAAACAGTAAGCGGCATCTCGTGCTTCACAGTTTTCAGAAGTTCCGGAAAGGAGCGAAGCAACCTGCCAGACAGAAAATTTCTTATTAAAATACTCACCTTTTATCTTCGGCAGCAAGGTGTATGAAGTCCTGTCCGTAATAGAGATCGGAGGCAATTTTTTTATTTGTTTTACTGCAATTTTTTCTGCATTTTTATACCATGCTTTTTTGTCAGTATATCTGCCGATGTGGATACGTTTTATCCAAGCCATTATCATCGGTATAAAATCCACCGCAAAAACGGTGAGACAAAGTAACAGCATAATGCTGACAAAAATAAACAAAAAAATCATCATTATTTTTCACCTAAAAGTGCATAAAATTTCTGAATTTCTTCTTCGTTTCCGTGTTTCATTTTTTTCAGGTTTTCACTGAGTGTTTCAGCAAGATTTTCATCATCAATAAGCAGCGCAATTTTTTCTGCAATACTTTCGGCATTTATCTCGGCAAGCACTGCTGTTTCACCGTCGGCAAGTTGATCGTAAACGGTTGTGAATTTAGTTGCGACAATAGGCTTTGCGAGACATTTAGCTTCATCTATGGCAATCGATTTCCCTTCAAAATACGAGGGTTGTACGTATATATCGCAGTTTGCAAGGTAAGGATACGGGTTTGCTTTTTCACCGAGAAAGATAAAAGTTTCTTCAAGATTTTTTTCTTTTACTTTCTGTTCAAGCTCATTTTTAAGCTCGCCTTTTCCGATAGAAAACCACTTGAAATTATAGCCTTTTTTTACTAAAATTTCTGCCGCATCTATTGCCATATCGTAGCCCTTTTGCTGAAAGAATCTGCCTATTGTAAGCAGAAATCTTTCATCGGATTTTTTATCAAAATCGGCAACATTTTCTTCAGCCATTTTCTGAAGAATTTTTGGTACTGTTACGTTCTCAATCATACGGACTTTTTCGGAGTACTGCGGAAAGATTTCGTGAAGAGCTTTTTCACACTCTTCGGAAACAGTAACGATATAATCAACTTTTCCGAAGAATTCACTGTCAATTTCCGCATCCATTTTAAGCTTGCGGTAATCGTTGTGAACATAGGCAATTTTTGTTTTTGCATGGGCACAATCGGCAACGTAAAAATTCGGTTTACCCTCAAGGTAACCTATTGCCGCATCATACTCTTTTCCGTTATCCGAAAAAAAGCTTTTCATATGCTTCCACGCAAGCTGATCACGGACAAGAGACGAGCTGACAGAGGAATTTACCGTACGTGAATACAATGCTCTTTTAACCGCAAGCAGGGGTTTAAAGCCGAGCATAAGAGAGATCACGCTTTTCGTCATCGGCTTTCTGAATTTATCATAAAGCTCACCGAAGGAAATTATATTAACCTGCTCGGGCACCTGCTCAAGGAACATACCCGAACAGTCAAAAAGCACAAGATCAACGTCATATTTTTCGTAATCAACAAGTTGAAGCAATGACAGCAGACTGCGTTCGCCGCCGCCGCTTTTCATAGACTCCATTACAAACAACAGACTTTTTTTCATCGATTATCATCACATCCGAAAAATCAGCTTAATTGTATTACTGAGACTATAACACAAAATATAATTTTTTTCAACAAAGCAAAAAATGCGGTATGCACCGTGGCACACCGCATCTGAAGCCGTGATTATACTCTGTGGCCGTTCTTGAGCTTGATTTTGCCGATGAACGGAATTTTGAGGATACCTGTAAAAGAATCATCGTCAAAATCGATATCGAGCTCTGCATCTTTACCAAGCATTGCAATATTGATTACTGCCTTAAGGTGGTCATCGCCAATATCGACAGACTTGACTGTATACTCGGGAATATCGACACCGGAAATATCGAGCTCAAAACCGTAAGAGCCGTCTTTCTCAAAAATATCTACTGTAGCCTCACCACGGAAAAGCATAGAATCTACCGTGCAAGCCCATTTACCTGTAGGATTCATTTTACTTCACTCCTTAATTAATTTCTTTTGTTTGATAATAGCATCTGTGCCGTATTTTGTCAACCGAGCAATTTATATTGACAATAATATTTTTAAGCTTTATAATATAATAAGTTTATAATAGCCAAGTTCCGACAAAAAACGAAAGGCGGCCAATAATTTTGAAAAAGATATTCTCTTCAGAAAAAATGCAAGACGAAAAGTCTGCTTTCTTCATAATTGCAGTAAGAAGGGCAGGTGTAGCTCTGCTTGATGCAATTTTTATAAACCTCACCTTTATAGCTACGTCCATAATAGAATTTTATCCGGCGCCTCTCGGTTACGATATAATTCAGGCACTGATAGGACGATCGTTATACACAACTGTAATTTTTATAGCTGTATACGCCTTCTTCAGATTGTACAACAGCCTTTGGGAGTACGCAGGTCTGCACGAAATGATACGCTGTGCAGGTGCAGGCATTGTAGCAACACTGCTTTGCATTGCCGCTGACTTTATCTGCGACAGCTTTGACCTTCTGGATGCAAAGACATTCAGCCTGAGCGTATATTTTATGTCAATGCTTGTAATCATTGCATCTACAGGCTGCATACGCCTTGCATACCGTATGATAAGACGCACAAGAAAAGCCCGCTCTGCAGGCTCACGCAGAGGTGCAGGCCGCAGAGTTATGATAATTGGTGCAGGCGATATGGGTCAGACTATACTCAAGGAGCTTGAAGCGGCTGCATTTTCACTCGGCAAGCCCGTTGTTTTTGTCGACGACAACCCGATGAAATTCAACCGAAGCATTGAGGGTGTGCCCATTAAGGGCGGCTGTGAAAAAATCCCGGAGCTTGCGGAAAAATTCAACGTTGACGAAATTATTTACGCTATACCGTCTGCTTCACCGGAGAGAAAAAGTGAAATTCTTAAATTTGCAATAGGTACGGGTTGCTCACTCAAGACCTCGCTCTCACTTCAGGAAATTACGGAAAAGAGCGTATCTGAGCCCACGATAAGAAACGTTGAGATTACCGACCTGCTTGCTCGCCCCGAAGTAACTCTTAACACAGATATATGCTCTTACCTTAAAAATCAGACCGTACTTGTAACAGGCGGTGGCGGCTCAATAGGCTCTGAAATATGCACCCAGGTTGCACGCTACGCACCAGAAAAAATCGTTATCTTTGACAACTACGAAAACAACGCTTTCGTTCTCAAGAATAAACTTGACCGCAAATATCAGGGCAAGGTACAGTTCTTCATCCGCATAGGTTCCGTACAGGATCCGTCAAGACTTGATGAGGTAATGACTGAGTTCAATCCGTCGGTAGTTTTCCACGCTGCCGCTCACAAGCACGTGCCACTGATGGAAGACAGCCCCTGTGAAGCAGTAAAGAACAACATATTCGGTACATACAACACCGCAAAAGCGGCGATTGAACATAATGTAAGCAAGTTTGTAATTCTCTCCACCGACAAAGCTGTCAACCCGACAAACGTTATGGGTGCGACAAAGCGTGTTACGGAGCTTATCATCCAGTATTTTGAGCGTCAGAACACGGGCACTCACTTTGCCGCCGTACGATTCGGAAACGTTCTCGGCTCAAACGGCAGTGTAATTCCGATATTCAAAGAGCAGATTGCACTCGGCGGACCTGTAACCGTAACACACAAGGATATAACACGTTACTTTATGACCATACCCGAAGCAGCTCAGCTTGTTGTACAGGCAGGCGGTATGGCAAAGGGCGGCGAAATATTCGTACTCGATATGGGTGACCCCGTAAGTATAACTTCACTTGCCGAAAAGCTTATTACTCTTTCGGGATATAAGCCCTATGAAGAAATAAAAATCGAGTTTACGGGACTGCGTCCCGGCGAAAAGCTTTATGAGGAGCTGACACTCGCAGAAGAAGAGACCGAAATGCAGCTTACTGCAAACGACAAAATTTTTGTGCTGCCTCCCGTAGATTTCAGCAGTGAAAAGCTTGAAGAAGGTCTTGAGAAGCTGAAAGCAGCTGACAAGACAAACGTGCGCGAGCTGATTCTTGAACTTGTGCCGAATTTCAGAAACTGAAAGCGAGCTTGCCGATATGCCCGAAAATAAAAAAGTAAGTCTGCTTGTGGGTATATACAACTGTGCCGATACATTGTCACAATGCATCGAATCCGTACTTGCACAGACATACACAAATTTTGAATTGATTTTATGTGACGACTGTTCACGCGACAGCACATATGAAATTGCAAAAAGCTATGCTGAGCAGGACAACAGAATTGTTCTCCTGCAAAATAGCCATAACATAAAGCTTGGCCGTACTCTCAACCGATGTCTTGAAGCAGCAACAGGTGAATACTGTGCAAGGCTTGACGGTGACGATTACTGTGCACCGGACAGGCTTGAAAAGCAGGTAGCTTTTCTTGATTCTCACCCGGAGTATGATTGCGTTGGCACATATATGCGCATAGTAGACGGCAGTGACAGTGTTAAAACACGCAAAGTGCCCGAATTCCCCGATATCAGTTTTCTGGCACAGAGTAATCCCTGCTGTCACGCAACAATGATGATGCGCACTGAGGTTTTACGTTCAATCAAAGGATATGACGTGCGACCCGAAACAGAAAGAATTGAAGACGTAGATATGTTCTGGCGCTTCTATCTTGCAGGACACAAGGCAGCAAACATTTTAGAGCCGCTTTATTTTGTGAGAGAAGATCCAAACACATATAAACGCCGCAAGGCAAAATTCGATATAAGCTGTGCAAAATACAGGTACAACTCCTGCAAAAAAGCCGGCCTGGGATTCAGATACAGGATTCTTGCAGGCAGACAGCTCATTGTAGCAGTTGCACCGCACTCAGTTATCAGACTTTACCACAGCATTAAAGATCAAAGAAAGGATTAAGCCTAAATGCCGACAGATTTAGTTGTTGTTTTTTGCATAAGTATGATTGGTGCATTTTTCGGACAGGCAGTTCCCAGCAGAAGAAAGAATGCGCTTGGTAAGCTTAAACCGAATATCTTTGCTTTTATTATACCTACTTTGGTTATGATTCTTTATGCAGGTCTGCGTAATAATATAGGCGACACCATTTACTACGTTCACACATACCACCTTCTCGAAGATGGGGATGCAGTAAAGCCGGTATTCGGGCAGAGTGCATACCTTTTTGAAATGTTTCAGTATCTGCTGATTAAAGACGGTGTTGAATACTCAGCTCTGATTATGATAAGCTCGGTTATTACCATATTTTCTTTCATGCTGTTGTTCTACAATTTTTCGGTACATTATGCATTCTCTGTCTTCCTCTTCTTTACAATGGGTATCTATGTTTCTACAATGAACGGTATCCGCCAGTATATTGCTACCGCTATCATTCTTCTTGGTGCAAAATATATTTTTTCGGCCAAAAAATCTGATTTCTGGAAATTATTACCTCTTATTCTTCTTGCCTCTCTTTTTCACAGCTCTGCTGTTATTCTTATTCCGATTTATTTTCTTTGCCGCAGAAAAGCATGGTCGGCTCCGACCTTTATTTCTGTTTTCATTGGCGTTGTCGGTTTAATTTTTATCAGTATGTTCCTTCCGTCCTTTTTGTCAATTCTCAAAGATACCTCCTATTCAAACTATGCAGACGGATGGTTTACAAGCGGTAACGAAACAGGCACCGGTCTTATGCGCGTTGTTTTCAACTGTTTACCTACAATGCTTGCTGCTGTATTTTCAAAGCAAATACGTCAATTCGGTCCTTTTGCCGACATTCTTATAAACATTTCTCTTGTTCACTCGGCAATTTATATCCTTGCTTCCTATAACTGGATTTTTGCCCGTTTCGCTTTTTATACCTATGCATTTGTTGTTCTGCTTATGGCTATGATATTCGTATCAATTATGCGGGATAAAAAATACAGATTCCTGGCTTTTATCCTGTTCATAGTATATTTTGCATTCTTTGTCATAGATGCACGTGCACAGCGAATGAACTGGTATTCCAGCGATTTCTTTACGCCAAAAAATAACATGTGGTTCTCGTTCCTGTATCTTGATTAGTAGGGAGAATTGCAAATGAACAAAACCATTCATTATTTCTGGTTCGGCGGTGCCGAAAAAGGAAAAGTTATAGAAAAATGTATTGCTTCGTGGGGAAAATTTTTCCCTGACTTTGAAATCAAAGAATGGAACGAAAGCAACTTTGATATAAGACAGAACAAATATATTTCACAGGCATACGATGCAAAAAAATTTGCTTTTGTTTCGGATTTTGCACGGTTTAAAATTCTGCACGAACAAGGCGGTCTTTACTTTGACACAGACGTTGAAGTCATAAAGCCTTTTTATGAGATACTTGAACAAGATGCTTTTGTCGGATTCGAAACTGATAAGTTTGTAAATCCGGGACTTGTGCTGTGGGCAAAAGACCCGGGTAACGAAATTCTCGGTGAAATTCTTGAAACCTATGCAGGACTTGAATTTATTAATTCCGACGGCAGCTTCAACACAGTTACAATCTGCAAGTATTTTACCGACCTGCTTCAGAAGCACGGACTTAAAAACGATAACGGTACTGTACAGAAAGTCGACAGCTTTTACGTTTTTCCGCGTGAATATTTCTGCCCGTTTGATGACCTGACAGGTGTGATGAGCAAAACGGAAAACACCTGTGCAATACACTGGTATGCCAAAAGCTGGATGAGTAAAAAAGATATCATCCGCAACAAAATCACACGAATACTTCACCGCTACCTCGGCACTGATTTTTTCAGAAAGGGCAAAACAAAATGAAAAAACAACTTCTTATTGTCAGCGGCGGAATGGAGATAGGCGGTATTGAGCGCAGCCTTTTCGGGTTGCTCGGTGAGATTGATTATGACCGCTATGACGTTGATTTGTTGCTTTTCAGAGTCGGCGGAGAATTGTTGCCGCTTATTGACAGACGTTGCAACATACTGCCCGAAATAAAGCAGTGTGCCGCAATGACTCTGCCGATAGCTTCCGCAATAAAAACGACACCGGTAATAGGATTAAAGCGTGCTGTCAACCGTATAATTTCAACAAAAAAATACGGCAGCTCTGATGCCGCAACCTTTGCCCTGCTGTCATCCTACTGGAGAAGCTGTGTGAGCAGTATGCCGGCACAAAAGAAAAAATACGACGTTGCGATAAGCTTTATGTGGCCGCACGATTACGCCGCAAAAAACGTAATTGCCGACAAAAAAATTGCCTGGATTCATACTGACTACACAGTTGCAAAAATGGACTTTGACAAAGACGAAAAAGTATGGCGTAGTTTTGACAAAATTGCAGGTGTTTCGGACGAAGTCTGTGAGGCCTTCAAGAAGGTTTATCCCTCCCTTAGTGACAGAATTGTTACAATCGAAAACATATTATCTGCAGAGTTTGTAAAATCACAGGCTGAAAAAGAAAGACCGGAAGGTATTGACCCTGATGTACCTGCAATTCTCTCTGTCGGAAGATTCACAGCCGCAAAAGCCTTTGACCTTGCTGCGGAAAGCTGCAGGATAATGAAAGAAAAAGGCTATAAATTCAAGTGGTATCTTATAGGCTTCGGCCCTGACGAAGAGCTTATCCGCTCAAAGATAAAAGAAAACCGTGTTGAAGACACAATGATAATACTCGGTAAAAAAAACAACCCGTACCCGTATATGGCAGCGTGCGACGTTTATGTACAGCCGTCACGCTATGAGGGCAAGGCGGTTACCGTCAGAGAAGCCCAGATGCTCGGTAAGCCCGTTATTATAACCGATTTTGAGACCGCAAAAGGTCACGTCGAAGACGGTGCTGACGGTGTTATCTGCCCGATGGGCACCGAGAATGTTGCAGATGCACTCATAGCTTTGCTCGGTGACAAAGGAAAGCAGGAAGCTCTGAGCAAAACCTGCCTCTCACGTGACTACAGCAATGCACAAAGCGTTAACGTGCTTTACGACTTTATCGAAAACTAAGGAGCGTTCAATGTACAGCTTATCCGTAATTCTGCCCGTATATAATGCCGCAAAACATCTGACAGGAATGTTGGACAGCCTTGCTGTGCAAACGGTAAAAAGCGAAATGCAGATAATAATTGTTGACGACGGCTCAACAGACGGCAGTGCTCAGCTCTGCGACGAATTTGCATCAGGGCATACGGATACGGTTGTAATCCACCGAAAAAACGGCGGTGTAAGTGCGGCAAGAAACGCAGGAATCAAGGAAGCCGCCGGTGAATACATCGGCTTTGCCGATGCCGACGACACACTTGCACCCGACTATTTTGAAAAGCTGCTCACTGTCGCAAAGACAAACGGTTGTGATATGGCAATGAGCGGATTCACGCTCGTATACGAAGGCGACCACAGACCTGTTTTACCGTTTGAAGACGGAGAAGTTTTTGAAGGCAAAGATATTACCGATAAAATCGCACGCAAGATGCTCTCTGACGGAAGCATCAACGGTGTATGGTCAAAAATTTTCCGCCGCTCGGTTATTGAAGAAAACTCAATCGAGTTTCCGCAGGACATTAAAATCGGTGAGGACAAGCGGTTTGTTCTTGAATTCCTTACTCACTGCTCACGTGCAGTATATGCAGGAAACTGCGGATATTTCTATATAAACGTTGCAACAAGTGCTGTGCATTCCGACAAAAAAATGCAGGAGCTTCTGAAAACGGATGATGACGAAGTGCGCATATTCACCTCGCTCGGTCTTGACGAAAAAACGGTACGCACGGAAAAATCCGCATTTCTGTTTTCTGAGCTTGCCGATTTCTTTCAGCGTTGCTACACACATAACAGAAACAATGCAAAAGAAGCAATTCAGAGGCACTTTGCTGATGAAGAGCTGATGAAAAAAATTGACTGTGCAACAGAATATATCAAGCAAAATAGCGGTACGGTCTACACCCTGCTTGCAACTGCATTTGCAAAACGCAGTGTGCCTATGACACTTGCCGTGCTCTGGTTACAAAAAAAGATACAGAAAGGAAGCTGACCGATGAGATTTCTGCTATACGACCACTCGGGTTGTTTAAACAGAGGCTGTGAAGCAATCGTACGCACTACGGTCGGTATTCTCAGAAAAGCCTTTCCTGACTGTGAATGCTCTCTTCTCTCATATCATCCCGAAGAAGATATGATACTCTCCGACATACCCGGGCTTACAGTACGAGGTATGAAGGCACAGCGTCTGGGACATATACAGACATACATTAACGCTTTTTATTACAAAATCCTTCACCGCTCGGATTACTACTACCGTGCTTCATACGCTGAAGCAATTAAATTTGCAAGCGAGTACGACATCTGCCTGATTATCGGAGGCGACACGTTCTGCTACGGCGACAACGAGCTGTGCCGCAGTATTACGGCAGAATTCAAAAAGCTCGGCAAGCGTGTAATACTCTGGGGCAGTTCGGTAGGTGAAGAAGACCTGAGCGAAGAAAAGCTTGCAACGCTTCGCAGTATCGATGCTGTATTTGCACGCGAACCGCTGACAAAACAAGTGCTTGAAGAAGCAGGACTTACAAACGTAAGGTTGTTTGCCGACCCTGCGTTTACTCTTGAAACAAAGAAGCCCGAAAATAAACCCTCAGGCAAATTGTTGGGACTTAATTTCAGCCCGCTTGTTTCAGAATACTGCCATGAACTTGTAGACTATGCTATAAAATTTCTTGAAAGACTTGAAAAAGAAACCGACTACACACCCGTGCTGATTCCTCACGTTATGATAGACGCAGGCGGCAACAATGACTATACCTATATGAAAGGGATTATGGAGAGTGCCAACCTTACACGCACAGTAATCCTGCCCGATAATCTCTCTGCCGCAGAATATAAGGGCTATATATCAGAATGCGAAATGCTGATTGCCGCACGCACACACACAACAATCGCCGCATACTCAAACCTCGTGCCCGTTTACGCACTCAGCTACAGCATTAAAGCAAAGGGAATTGCAAAAGACCTTTTCGGCAAAGAGCTTTGCGTAAAGAGCATAACGGAAATTGACTCTGCCGATATTCTTTTCGAGTGCTTCAGGGAGCTTGAAGCAAACTGCGAAGAGATGCGAAACACACTGACAAAAATAATTCCTGCAAAAAAAGAGCTCAGCTTTGCCGCAGGTGAGGCACTTAAAGAATACGTTTAAAGTAGGGCGACAAAATGAAAAAACAGTTGCTGTTTATAATACCAAAGCTATGTATCGGCGGTGCTGAAAAGAGCCTTATATCACTGCTTCAGTTGCTTGATTACTCTGCTTATGATGTCGATCTTTTACTTTTCCGCAAGGAAGGCACATTCATTGCAGACGTACCGAAACAGGTCAGCATCATAGATGCAGGCGAAGAATATCTGCATTTTGACGGAAGTGCATCGCAGTATATAAAAGGATGTCTGAAAAAACTCAGTATTTCCCGTATACTCAACCGAATAGTCTACTCAAAAGCGGTAAGCTCAGGTGACTATGCCAAAGGCTGGCAATGCCTGAAAAAAATTATGCTCGCACCCCAAAAACATTACGATGCGGCAATAGCATATCTGGAAAACACATCCACATACTTCTGTGCAGACTGTGTCAGTGCCGATAAAAAAATTGCATACGTGCACTGCGACTACCGCAAGCTTGTAAACAGACCGGATTTTGACAGAAAATATTATAGAAAATTTGACAGTATTGTAACAATATCAGACGAGTGTCTTAATTCGCTTGCCGAAACTTTTCCCGAGTACCGTGAAAAGCTTACGGTAATTGAAAACATTACTTCAGCAAAAACAGTTAATACTTTTGCTGAAAAGCCGATTGACGATTTTGAGTCTGACGGTGCACCAAAGATACTCACGGTCGGCAGACTCGCACCGCCGAAAGGTCACGATATGGCGGTTGACGCCGCAAAAATTCTCAGTGATAAGGGTTACAGTTTCAAATGGTTTGCACTCGGCTCAGGTGACCTTGAAGAGAAAATAAGAGAGCAGATTAAAAGCCTTGGGCTCGAAGAAAAATATATACTGCTTGGAGAAAGAGCAAACCCGTATCCGTATCTTAAGGCTTGCGATATCTATGCACAGACTTCATACTCCGAGGGTAAGTCGATTGCGATTGATGAGGCGAAGATTTTTGCAAAGCCGATTGTTTGCACGAGCTTCCCCACGGTTTATGACCAGCTGGCAGACGGGGAAACAGCTCTGCTTACCGAAATAAATGCAGATAGCATCGCAGAAAAAATCGAGATGCTTCTGAATGATGAATCTCTTTGCCAAAACTTAAGTGAAAACCTGAAAAAAGAAAAGACAGGCAACGAAAAAGAAATCGACAAATTTTATCAGCTTCTGGAGGATAAAATATGATTTACAAACAGTGGATGAAATACATTAAAGACGACGTTAAGCTTACCGAGGTTATTATGCCCGGCACACATAACGCAGGCAGCTACGGCATGTTACCTGTCGGATGCTGTCAGGACGGTACTTTTTATTCACAGTTTGCACACGGCGTACGCCACTTCTGCATACGCTACTGCGGTGACAAAAAGAAGGGCGTTGTGCTCAGCCACGGCCCCATCAAGGGTGCCACCCTCGCAGAAGGTCTGACGAGCATAAGAAGAATGATTGAAGATAACGACAGCGAGTTTTTTATCCTTGATATACGTGAATACTACAACCAGAAGATAGGCCCAATCAGCTTGACTTACCCTACGGACGATGCTGAGGTAACTAAGCTTATCGAAGAATATCTTGCACCCGAAAAATATGCTTACACCGACTTTGAGCACGTGAGCGATATCACCTTCGGTGACATACGCAGATCAGGTAAGCGTTACCTTATTATAAACTACCGTAACGCATATCAGCCGTGGTGCAAGGAAGTTGAGCACATACTTCCGTGGAATCCCGTACTTCACGGCAAAAAGCCCGAAGTGTTTGCTGCAGAGGTTCTTATGCAATTCAACAACGAGCAGACTAACGGCATTTACTGGTTCCAGACTCAGCTGACACCCGTATTCGGCTTGAAAATGAAGACTCCGCGTGCACTCGAAAAAAGTCTGCGTCCCTATTATCAGCAGATAATTGACCGCATTGCCGCAAACAAGTTTTATCTTGAGAGTGCAAACGTAATCTCGGGTGACTTTATGACAGAAGACTATTCAAAGTGCCGTGAAATAATAAAGCTTAACCTGCTTAAAGGCACCGTAAAGGAAGAATTAAGAGAAGAATTTGAAAAGGAACTGAATGAAAAATGAGCTACAAATCAATTATAATCGGACACATCACAAACGATATTAACACCGACTGCGAAGGCAACACGGAAGAAATGGCAGGCGGTGCGATACTCTATTCTGTCGCAGCTGCGACAGCACTCGGTCACGATATTGCCGCAGTTACAAAGCTGCCCGTAAGTGAGAGAGCACGTGTGCTTGAGCTTGCAGTAGAGCCTGATGCAATTTTCTGCTCCACAGGTGAAAGTGCCTGCGATATGGTGAACACTTACTTTACACCCGATAAAGAGCGCCGCAAAAGCGTTTGCGAAAGTGCAGGCACACCTTTTACCGCAGAAGATATTCCCGACGAGGAGACTGACGTAATTTACTTTGCAGGTCTTGTCTACGGTGATTTTGACAGCGAGATGATAATTGAAGCTTCCGAAAAGGCGGCTGTTGCTGTTGACCTTCAGGGCTTCCTGCGTCACGTAAATGATGACGGTACAATGGAGCTTCGTGACTGGGAAGAAAAAGAGGATATCATCCCCTACATCACATACCTCAAGGCTGATGCCGCAGAGGCTGAAATCCTTACAGGTACGGCTGACAGAAAAGAGGCCGCAAGAATAATGTATGACTGGGGTGCAGACGAAATAATCATCACCCACAACACTGAAGTACTTGTATTTGACGGTGATGATTTCTACACCTGCCCTATCCGCTCAAGAAACTTAAGCGGCAGGACAGGCAGAGGCGACACAACATTCAGCGCATACATCTGCGAGAGACAGGAGTTTGAAATTGACGAGGCACTGCTTCTTGCAACGGCTACCGTTTCACTCAAGATGGAAACTCCCGGCCCGTTCGGCGGCACGAGAGATGACGTGAAAGACTATATCAACGAATTTTACAGAGATTATATAGATTAACAGAAGGACTGAAAAAGATGAAGTATGCCGTTGTCGGCACAAGCTGGATTACAGAAGAATTTATAATGGGTGCAGAGCTTGTCGAAGGGCTTGAGCTTTTTGGTGTATGCTCACGCAGCTACTCAAAGGGCAAGGCACTTGCGGAAAAATTCGGTGCACCCCGTGTATTTATTGACCTTTACGACCTTGCGAGATGCGGTGACGTTGAGGCTGTTTACGTAGCTAGCCCGAACTCGCTTCACTACGAGCAATGCAAGCTGTTGCTCGGTGCAGGCAAGCACGTAATATGTGAAAAACCGATTACGGTTACACCTGCCGAGCTTCAGGAGCTGCAGACACTTGCCGCAGAAAACGGCAGAGTATACATTGAAGCAATAATGTATATGCACAGCCCCGTAAGACCCAAGCTCAAGGCTTCACTTCAGGCACTTGGCAATATCACGGCGGCACATTTTGATTTTTCACAGCTTTCATCAAAATACCCTGCATACAAAAGAGGAGAAAACCCGAATATTTTCAATCCGAAATTTGCTACGGGCTGCCTGATGGACCTTGGTATTTACTGTATTTACCCTGCACTTGATCTTTTCGGAGCACCGAAAAATATTATCAGCACCGCAAGATTTCTTGAAAGCGGTGCAGACAGCGGCGGTACAACGGTTTTTGAGTATGACAATATGCTGTTGACTATGACCTGGTCTAAGGTTTCGCAGGATTTCTGCGGCAGTCAGATTCTCGGTGACGAGGGTACGGTTACTATAGGCTCGATATCACAGCTCAATCACATTTCGTTCTGCCGCAAAGGCAGTGAACCTATGGAAGTAATAGGAGAAACGGAAAAGCACGTGATAATGTCGCACGAGGCACAGGCTTTCTATGACTTCATCACAAAGCCTGAAGAAACAGCCGAGAGATACAAAGAGGCAAGCCGTATGGCACTTGCCGTAAGCACCGTAATGGAGCAGATAAGAAAACAGACCGGAATTAAGTTTAATATATGATATCAATTCAATGCGTTTTGAAAAAACGCAAATCATGCAAAATGAAATTTTGCAAATCAAGATTTTGAAAAAATCAAATCATGCCGTAAGGCAAATCATAAAAACAATTATAAATGATTTGGCTTCGCCATGATTTCTCGCTTAACGCTCCATGATTTGTTGCTTAACGCAACATGATTTGAATCGATAAATCGATTCATTATTTATATCCATAAATACTAAAAGGACAGTGAGTAAAATGAAACTATCACTTGTTGTACCGTGTTACAACGAAGAACAGAACGTAGCTTTATTCTATCAGACAGCAAAAGCTGTTTTTGATGCAGAGGGCTACAGCTATGAGCTTGTTTTTGTAAACGACGGCTCGAAAGACAACACACTCGGCGAACTGAAAAAGCTGCACGCTGAAGCAGACGGCAACATCCGCATTGTAAGCTTTTCGCGCAACTTCGGTAAGGAGGCGGCCATGTACGCAGGCATTGAGCACGCAAAGGGTGAGCTTGTATGCCTTATAGATGCTGACCTTCAGCAGAGACCTGAGGTTGTTGCATATATGGTAAAGAGACTTGACGAAGTGCCCGAGCTTGACTGCGTTGCGGCTTATCAGGCAGAGCGTCACGAAAGCGGCACACTTAAATTCTTCAAGTCGAGCTTTTACAAGCTGATTAACTCTGTATCCGACACAAAATTTGTACAGGGTGCAAGCGATTTCCGCACATTCCGCCGCAGTGTTGCAGAAGCTGTACTTTCAATGGGTGAATACCACAGATTTTCAAAGGGTATTCTCTCGTGGGTAGGCTTCAACACAGAATATATACCGTACGAAGTACAGGAGCGTGCCGCAGGCGAAAGCAAGTGGTCATTCAAAAAGCTTTTCAAGTATGCTGTCGATGGCATTATGGCTTTCTCTACAGCACCGCTCGCAATTCCGACAGCACTCGGAATTATGCTGACGGTAATATCTTTCATATATCTTGCGGCAAAGGGCATATACTGTGCACTGAGCCTTTATGAAAGCTTTTCTCAGGGCTCCGTGTTGATATTCCTTCTGCTTCTCATCGGCGGACTTCAGCTGCTGAGCATAGGAATTATAGGTAAGTACCTTGCAAAGACCTATGAGCAGAGCAAGAAGCGACCGATTTATATTGCAAGAGAAATTATTGAGCCAAAAAACGATGACTGATTATAACGAGTTTATTTCCGCCTTTTTCTCTCGAGCAGATGCCGAGTGGAAAAGCATAGCGGTTGACGGAGTAACATACACCGTATTCGCTCTGCCCTACACTCAGCTTGATTTTCCGCCCGAGGGATATGCATTTGTTGACAGCTACTACGTTGCATCAAACCGTGCGTATTTCTTACGCAAAGAGCTTATACAGAAGTTGGCTGATGAAGGCTTTGAAACGGTTGAATGCACCCTGCCCTACAAGAGCGTTGCATATCATTCGGGGCTTGGTGTGCCGCTTAGAAGCACGCTTATTGCAAACAAAAAATTCGGTACACGCATGGCACTCGAAATTGTCGGTGTACGGGGCGTTTACGCAAAAGAGATAAGTGCTGAAACCGTACTGCAAAAACCTGAAATGGCGGCGTTTTGCCGCTCCTGCGGTATATGCGAAAGCGTATGCCCGAGAGGCTGTATCTCAGCCGATAAATTTGACAGAAACGCATGCTTAAGAAGCGTACAGGAGAGTGCCGACTTATCTGACGAAGATGCCGCAAACGCTATGAGGACTCAGCTCTGGGGTTGTGATATCTGTCAGCGCTGCTGTCCGTTTAACAGCCACCTTGAATCAAGAGAAATGACGGAAAACGAAAAAAAGCTGTTTGATATTGATAACCTTTACAAAGCTTTTTCTTCGGGCAAAAAGGGATGTGAGCCTTACCGTGATATACTCGGCGGAAACTACCTGCGACCTGCAAAGCTGACGGCACTGGTGCTGAATGTTATGGCAAACAGCAGTGACCCGGGGAAATACGGAAAATACGCTGAGGAGTGTATAAACCACAGCGATATAAGAGTACAAACAGCCGCAAAAAGACTGTTGGATAAAACAACGGGGTATTGATTTATGAAAAAGAGAATTTTAAGTATTGCACTGTGCATTATTATGATAATCACGGCAGCATTGCCCGTAGCTTCGGCAGACAGCACCAATACCGCATACGAGGCCCTGCCCGAGCTTGAAACAACTCAGACTCCACTGCGCACACGCAAAAAGGTTGACGGACTCAGACTTTACGTTGACGAACAAAATCCGCTGTTTATGATAAGAAACTGCCCGATATGGGGTGGTCCGCAAACGGGTGAAGCCTTTGCCTCATATGCAATCAAGACATACTTTGCACTGCCCGAGGATGTTAGAAACTTTGCAGTAATTTACATAGACGAAGGCCCAACGGATATGACACCCGCAAGACAGCTTGAATTCTGGGACGAGCTGCTGACAATAACAGATGCGGCAGGTGTGCCTATCGTCTGCCAGTCCGAATGCTTCTGCACCAACAAGACCCGTGACCCCTTTACTCAGGAGGAGCTTTCTGCTGTATTCAAAGAGCACCCCTCTATGATGGGTTTTGTGCAGGTTGAGCTTTCGACCAACGGTGTCACAAACGAAAAGCTCGCCTATGACGAAGTAACGGATGACCAAGGCGTTAACAAAAATATTCTCAGACGTATGAAATCCTGTATCAAAGCTTGCGCCGAAAACGGAGGTCTTTTCATCTGGCAGGATATGGAATACATCTACTGGAAAAAAGCAAACTACGTCAACCATATTCTCAAGGACAGAGAGCTTTACGACCTGCTCAAGGCAAACACCGAAAATATAATTATTATGGATAAGCACAACGGTCACGGCAGACACTTTGCAAGCCAGTCAAATATCTTCGGCTGCTGGCTTGACGATGTATGCGGCAACTGGGGTGTAAACCTTGAAAATTTCCTTTGGTATGAAGAAGGCTTTATTGAGTATGACGACCTCGGCGTTGCCCCGAATGAGCCTGATCCTATCACAACAGCTAAATATCCGCCTGCACTTTTCGGCATTGATATGATTGCTGACCTTATCGGAGGTGCAACGGTTTACGCGATAGAGGGCACATTCAGCAGAGGCGGACTGTATCATTTTGTTGACGGTGAGGTAATTCTCACGCCCACCTTCTACGAGGTGCTTTACCCTATCTATCAGCTCATCTTAAACGGTGCAGTGCCCGACAAGGAAGAAGTAAAATCAAACATCAAGGTAGCATACAAGATGTCCAACCCGAGAGCTTACGCACTCAGCGGTAACGATGCACACATTCTGCAGGGTCTTTACTGCGACACCTTCACCTTCTTCCAGGAGAAGTTTGAAAATATATATTTCGACTGCACCAAGACGTGGGTACCCTCGACGGCAAGGTATTACATAATGCCCATTCTGCCGATTTATTCTGACCCTGAAGAAGTACTGCCCGAGAGCACGATTCTCAGCGATTTCTCATATTTCATCAATCTGCTTTTCATTAATCCGCTCAAGGTGAAATTCTTCAATGAACACTATGAAGAAACCTATGAGGGTGACGGCGTGCTGTTTGATATTAATGATTATATTTATATATTCAACAGCAACGAGAACAAAACGATTGACAGCGAACAGAGTGTAAGCTACACACTCGACAGCGGTAAAAAGATTAACACCACCTTTGTCGCACACACCTATGCGATACTCAACGAAAGTGACAGCGGCATAAACATTGACCTTTGCAACCTGCGACTTGATACAGACGCTGTATGCAGCGGTCAGGAAGACGAAAATAGCTTTATGACCGCCTACGCACTCGGCGGCAAGCGAAACAACCCCAACGATTTCAGAGAGTCCGTAATTGAGCTTTCGGGCTTTGAAACCGAGCCGACAGTAACCGCCGCAGGCGCAAACGGCGCAACAATGAAACTTAAGTGGAATGAAGAAACAAAAACGCTTACCCTTTCAGTAATATCAAACGGCGAAGTAAGAATTACAGTAGAATAAAAAAATAAAGTCCACTGAATTTTTCAGTGGACTTTTAATATTGCAAACCCCGAGGCTTCGAAAAAGGTGACGTGATGCTGTGTTTTTTGCCCCGAAGCTGTACAAAGGTACCGCGAGAGGGCAAAAACACAGCAAACACACAATTCTCTATATAAAAAATACCGAGAGGAATCATATGAAAGCCTCTCGGTTTTATATTGATTTATTTTGCAAAAAGTTTTTCACATTTTATTGTGTGTGTTCACGGTGACTTTTTCGAAGCCTCACTTCACATTTTATCTTTTTTTAGCTGAGCTTTCAACTCGTCGAGCGACTCGAATTTCATTTCGGCACGCTTATATTTCTGCAGGCGTACCTCTATAGACTTGCCGTAGAGGTCACCGTCGTAACCGATGATATGCGTTTCGCTTCGCTGCTCGTCATTTTCAAACGAAGGGCGTCTGCCGATATTTGTAACGGAGCGGTACCAAGTGCCGTCGACACAGGTGCGTGAAGCGTAGACACCGTATTTGGGCACAATCAGCCCATCGGGGAAAAGCTGATTTATAGTCGGGCAGTTGAGCGACCTGCCGAGGTGGTCACCGTGTACAACCTCGAGCGTGTAGCCGAATTCTCTGCCGAGCATTTCGTTTGCCGACTCGATATCGCCGCCCTCGATTGCCGCACGTATACGGGTTGAGCTTACGGCTTCGCCGCCGCAACTGACGGCAGGTGTAACGCTGAACATAATGCCCGTAATTTCACACAGCCAGCCAAGCAGAGTGCTGTCGCCCTCGCCGCCTTTACCGAAACGGTAATTGAAGCCGCAGCTGAGCATACCTGCATTGAGCTCACCTGCAAGAATTTTTACAAAAAACTCCTGCGGTGCATAATCTTTAATTTTCAAAAAATCTATTCTGACGACCTCAACACCCATATCGGCAAATAATTTTTCCTTATCTGCCTCGGTTATAAGTGCCGGTGCCTCACGTGAATCAATAACGCACGAAGGCAGAGGGCTGAGCAGCAACACCGTAGGTATCATATCCCACTTTTGTGCCGCCTGTACAGCCGCATTTATAACTGCGGTATGGCCTTTATGAATGCCGTCAAAATTACCCAGAGCTATTGCTCTTTTTTTATTATTCATATTCTTCACCTTTTAGGTTTCTGAATAGATACGCTTGATTTTAAGTTGTTCGGAGTCTGCTTCACCGAGACCGAGAAACCTACCTTCGGGTGAGTAGACTTTAAGTATACCGTCCTCAAGAGGAGAATGGATACGGTTTCGGTCAAGTGCACCGCCGTTTGAAAAACGCTGTGCCTGCGCGGCTGTTACGGTAACACTCGGATACTGAAGCAAAGTATCAAGGGCGACAACATCACCCTCACTGAGTTCTTCGAGGGTTTTACACTGAGAAATATCAACACCGTGTGCCTCAACTCTGCGAAGAGAGGTGAGCACAGCACCGCAGCCGAGCTTTGTGCCGATATCTGAGCTGAGCGAACGCACATAGGTGCCTGCAGAGCAGCTGACACGAAACGAAAACTCCTGCTTTGATTCATCCGCACCCGTCATTTCAAGCAAATATATATTTACTTTACGGCTTTCACGCTCTATTTCAATGCCTTCACGGGCAAGCTCATAGAGCTTTTTGCCGTCTTTTTTTATTGCGGAATACATCGGCGGCACCTGATAGATTTCGCCGAGAAAAGAAAGCATTGCCGACTCGAAATCTGCTGTTTTAAAGGCAGTTTCGGTCTGCGAAAGTACAGTGCCCTCGATATCGAGAGTATCGGTTGTGACACCAAGACGCACCGTTGCCTCATAAGCCTTATCGTGCGAATTGATAAACTCTATAAAACGTGTTGCACCGCCGAGCATTACAACAAGCACACCTGTTGCCATAGGGTCAAGAGTGCCGGTATGACCTGATTTTTTCGCATCAAGAACGCGTCGCACTCTGTTGGCGGCAACAAACGAAGTCAGCCCCTTGGGCTTGTCCAGAAAAACTACACCCGTCATATAAATTCACCGATTGTATCTATGAGCAGCTTTGTTGCCTCTTCCCTTGTGCCGGGAAGCTGACAGCCTGCCGCATTGGGATGACCGCCGCCGCCGAGTCTTGTGCAGATTGCGCTTGCATCTACGGGATTGTGAGTACGGACAGATGCCTTGTAAGTGCCGTCACGTCGCTCACGCAGTGTTACACCGACAAGCACGCCCTCAATCTGACGGGAGATTGCGGCAATACCGTCGCACTCGTTTTCATCAGAGCCGCTTTCGGCAAACATAGCACGTGTGATTGTAATAAGCGCACACTTGCCGTCATAGAAAAACTGCATACCGTCAAGAGCAAGACGCTCGAGAGCGGCATAAGTCCTCGTCTTTGTTTCAAACATTCTGACGTTGATTTCTGACGCAGAAGCACCGAGCTCCATAAGCCTTGCGGCTGTACGGAGAGTAGCGGGAGTAACGTTTGCATATCGGAAACAGCCCGTATCGGTAGAGATACCCGTATAGAGACAGTCTGCCATATCAGGTGTAATTTCAACACCGAGCTGCTCTATAACCTCAAAAATTATCTGAGCTGCTGCCGCCGCAGACGAATCAACATAATTCTGCTTTGCAAAAAGTCTGTTTGAGCCGTGGTGGTCGATAGAAAGGTCAACCTTTGATTCGTATTCTGCTTTTATATCGTTACCCATAAGCGTTACATCGGCAATATCAACGGCAACAACGGTCTGCTCCTCAAATTCCTGCGGTTCGATTTCAAGATAGCGGAATTTGGGCGGAAGCTCCTCGTTATTGACAACGTTTGCTTTTTTGCCGAGTGCACGCAGTGCAAGGCAAAGACCGAAACCCGAACCGAGAGTATCTCCGTCCGGGTGAGCATGGGTAAGGATTGTAAAATTATCGTGGGACTTCAAGAAAGAAACTGCACTGCTGATATCTATAAGCATTGCTCTTCCCTCCCTTTTAAAAATTCGGAATTAAGAATTCGGAATTAGGAATTATTCGGAAGATTGTAGCTCATTCTGAATTCGTCTTTCAATCCTCCGTCACGGCTTACACCGTGCCACCTCCTTTCAAAAGGAGGTTTTTCGGGCGGGCGATTCGTGAATCGCCCCTACTTGTTCAAATCGTTGAGCATCTTTGCAATGCCCATACCGTGCTCGATTGAGTCATCGGCGACAAAGCGAAGCTCGGGCGTCTTACGCAGATGAAGACGCTGACCTACCTCACGGCGGATATAGCCTGCGGCATTCTTAAGCCCTAAAACAGCCTCTTTAGCCGCATCAATACCCTCCATAGCACTGATATATGCCTTGGCATAGGAAAGGTCGCCTGTGACCTCAACACGGATAACGGTGAGGAGCTTGCCCTGAACACGGGGGTCTTTTATTTCGTCACGGATGATTGCGATTATTTCACGCTTGATATCCTCCGCAACTCTGTCAGATTTATATCCTGCCATAGTATTTTTGGCAAAGGCTGACAGAAAAATTCAACGTCAGCCTCTGCATTTACCTTTCAATTAATTAGTCACGGTACTCCTCAATAATGAAGGACTCGAAGATATCGCCGAGCTTGATATCGTTGAACTTGTTGAGAACGATACCGCACTCATAGCCCTGAACAACTTCCTTTACATCGTCCTTGAAACGCTTGAGTGAGCCCATCTCATCCTCTGTGATGACGATACCGTCACGGACGACACGGATTTTGGAGTTACGTGTAACCTTACCGTCGAGCACGTAGCAGCCTGCAACGTTACCGACAGAAGAGATATTGATAATGTTACGAACCTCGATACGGCCCTGTACAACCTCACGAGTCTTGGGAGCAAGCATACCCTTGATAGCAGCCTCAATCTCCTCAATACAGTCGTAGATAATTCTGTACATTCTCATATCAACACCGTCGCGCTCTGCATTTGCCTGAGCAGCAGGGTCGGGACGGACATTGAAGCCGACGATGATAGCATTTGATGCATTTGCAAGCATAACGTCGCTCTCGCTGACTGCACCTACGCCGCTGTGGATAACACGGACACGGACTTCATCGTTGGAGAGCTTTTCAAGATTCTGCTTGACAGCTTCTGCCGAGCCCTGAACGTCAGCCTTGACGACAACGTTGAGATCCTTGACCTCACCTGCCTGAAGTGAAGAGAAGAGGTTGTCGAGTGTGACCTTCTGTACGGAGCTGAACTGCTCATCCTTGAGCTTCTGCTTACGCTGCTCAACAAGCTCTCTTGCAAGACGCTCATCTGATACAGCGTCGAAAACGTCACCTGCCTGGGGAGCTTCGTCAAGACCCATAATCTCAACGGGACAGGACGGACCTGCCTCCTTGACGTTTCTGCCGTGCTCGTCAACCATTGCACGTACACGGCCGACTGAGGTACCGGCAACGATGATATCGCCTGCACGGAGTGTACCGTTCTGGACAAGGAGAGTTGCGATAGGACCGCGGCCCTTATCAAGTCTTGCCTCGATAACGCTACCCTTTGCAGCTCTGTTCGGGTTAGCCTTGAGCTCCATCATCTCTGCAACGAGAAGAATTGACTCAAGAAGGCTGTCGATACCCATTTTTGTATGAGCAGATACGGGTACACAGATTGTTTCGCCGCCCCACTCTTCGGGAATGAGCTCGTGCTCTGTAAGCTGCTGCTTGATTTTTTCGGGATTGACATCGGGCTTATCCATTTTATTGATTGCAACAATAATTTGGACACCTGCAGCCTTTGCGTGATTGATAGCCTCGATTGTCTGCGGCATAATACCGTCGTCTGCGGCAACAACGAGTACCGCTATACCCGTTGCCTTGGCACCGCGTGCACGCATTGACGTGAAGGCTGCGTGACCGGGAGTATCAAGGAAGGTGATAAGCTCGCCGTTTACCTTTACTCTGTAAGCACCGATGTGCTGTGTGATACCGCCTGCCTCTGTTGAAGTAACGGAAGTATGACGGATTGCGTCAAGAAGTGATGTCTTACCGTGGTCAACGTGACCCATAACGACAACAACGGGATTTCTCGGCTCAAGGTTTGTATCGTCATCCTCAGTAGCATCGATGATTCTGTCCTCTATTGTGACGACAACCTCTTTATTGACCTTTGCACCGAGCTCTGTTGCAACGATCTCTGCTGTATCAAAATCGAGCATATCGTTGATAGTAGCCATCTGACCGAGAGCAAAGAGCTTCTTGATAACCTCTGCGGCTGTCATCTTGAGCTTGAGTGCAAGATCGCCGACAGTGATTTCCTCGGGAAGAGTAACCGTAATCTTTTTGTTTGCACGCTCTGCCTCAATACGCTTGATTCTCTCCTGCTCAGTCTCGCGGCGGTGAGTACGTGTGCCCTGCTTACGGTACTGCTTTGACTTCTGGTTGAGCTTCTGCTTACGGACAGAAGAATCCTGAATACCCTGTGACTTGTTTACGGGCACGATATTCTCGTAATGCTCGTTGTACTTTTCGAGCTGTACGTTGTCTGCACGGGTGTCGATTGTTCTCTTTTCACCCTTTGTTCTTGCCTGAAGAGGACCTGAACGGTCTTTCTCCTTCTTCTTGGGCTGCTCAGGCTGCTTTGCTGCCGGAGCTGATGCAGGCTTGCCCTCGGTCTTCTTCGCCTCGGGTTTCTTGCCGTCTGCCTTCTTGGCTTCGGGCTTCTTCTCATCAGCCTTTGCAGGTGCTTCTGCCTTGGGAGCCTCTTTCTTGGGCTCGGGCTTTACCTCTGCAGCTGTTGCAAAGTACTCATCAAAGCTCTTGACAGCGGACTGCTGAGTAAAGGTTTCAAATATAATATCAAGCTCTTTGTCTGTGAGAGCTGTCATATGATTTTTTGTGTCGTCAAAATACTCTGTAAGCAGCTCGAGCACTACCTTGCTGGACTTGCCGAAATCCTTACCGACTTCGTGAATTCTGTATTTAATTGCTGCCATACGTTTTCCTCCTTAGTTCTGCTCACTGTCAAACTGACTGAGCAGATTGTCATATACGTGCTGTTCAACAGCACAACCGAAAGCTCTTTCGAACCGTTTTGCTTTGATTGCCTTGGTGAGACAGCCTCTGTCGTGACAGATATATGCGCCTCTGCCGTTTTTCTTGCCCGTAAGGTCGAGTGATACCTCACCCTCGGGAGAGCGTACCGCACGGATAAGCTCCTGCTTCGGCTTCATTTCACCGCAACCCAAGCACTTTCTCATTGGTATTTTTCTGGGTTTGTTCAATTATCTCACCCTTTTATGTTATTCCTTAATCTCAAAAAATCCGCTTTCGGGGTTGATATCAATCTTCCAGCCTGTGAGCTTTGCAGCAAGACGGGCATTCTGACCCTTGTTGCCGATAGCAAGTGAAAGCTGGTTGTCGGGGACAACTACACGGCAGGAATTGGGAGCATCGTCGAGAACCTCAACGCTGATAACATCAGCGGGAGCAAGTGATGCGGCAATAAACTCAGCCGGGTCTTCGCTGTACTTGACAATATCAATCTTTTCGCCGCCGAGAAGGTCAACAACCTTACCTACACGTGCACCTCTTGCACCGATGCAGGAGCCGACAGCGTCGACGTTTTCGTCTGCACTGAATACAGCAACCTTTGTACGTGAGCCTGCCTCACGGGAGATTGCCTGGATTTTGACTGTACCGTCAAAGATTTCGGGAACTTCTTCTTCAAAGAGTCTGCGGACAAGGCCGGGATGTGTACGGGAAATCATAGCCTTGACACCGCTCTTTTCGCCTTCGCGGATATCGACAACGTAAACCTTGATAAGGTCGCCGATCTTAAGCTCTTCACCGGGAACCTGCTCAGTCTTGGGAAGGATTGATTCGCCCTTACCGAGCTCGACTGTTGCGTTGCCTGACTCTGCGTCGATATTAACAACCTTTACTGTTACAAGCTCGTTGTGCTTGCTCTGGAACTCCTGCTTGATCTGGCTGCGCTCAGCCTCACGGATACCCTGACGGATAACGTTCTTGACTGTGCTTGCAGCGATTCTGCTGAAGCTCTTTGTCTCAAGCGGAATCTCGACGATATCGCCGGGGATTGCACTTGCCTTATAACGCTCAGCCTCTTCGGGAAGAAGATCTGTAACGGGGTCTGTGATTTCGGATACGACATTCTTGCGAAGGTAAACAGCCATTTCGCCGCTTGCAAAGTCGATTTCGCAGTAGCCGATATCTCTGCCGTATTCGCCCTTGATTGCGGATACGATAGCAGCCTGGATTCTCTCACAGAGAATCTCTGCGGGGATGCCTTTTTCTTTCTCGAGAAGTCTCACAGCTTCAAAAAATTCTTTAGTGTCCATTTTGATATATCAATCCTTTCGTTAAATTACGTTATATTACATCCGAGTCGTCAAGACGTACCCAGGATGCCTCTTTGCGTTCGATAACAAGTGTACGGCCGTCATCAAGTGTGACGGTAAAGCTGCCCGCATCGTGAGCATCGAGCGTACAGTGAAGCTCACGCTCACCGGTCTCAAGCGGACGGATAAGCCTTACGACTACGGGTGAGCCGATATAGGCATCAAAGTGTGCCGGACGTGTAAGCTCACGGTCGATACCCGGAGAGCTGACCTCGAGACAGTAGCTCTGCTCGATAGGGTCTGCCTCATCAAGCGGCTTATCAAGTGCGTGGCTCATTGCCACACAGTCGTCAATACCGACGCCGCCTTCCTTATCGATAAAAATACGCAGATACCAGTTTGCACCCTCTTTTACAAAGCGTACATCCCAGAGTCTGAGACCGAGCTGCTCAGCTATCGGCTCAGCGATTGCCGTTACGGCTGCAACTGTGTTGCCGCCCTTACCTTTGCCTGCCATATCATCGCTCCTTACATTGAAAAATCGATATGAATAAACAAAAGAGCGGGCAGAGCCCACTCTTTCAGTCAAATCATTCGTACAGCCATAGTTTAACACATAAAAAGCGAAATATCAATAGTAATTTTAATATAAATAAAGAGAAAAATTGCTCTGTTTACGGCAAAACAGCCCAAAAATCAGGCCTCTTCGGTTTTTGCCGCTCTCTTTTTGCGTGTAACAAGCCAACGTATTACAAAAGCTACGGCGGCAACCGGCACGAGAACAAGCACCGCTTTTACGATAAGCGGCATAGGAATATACTCGTAAACACTGTCGCCAAGCAGGGTAAACGCAATTACACGGGGAGCTATTCCGAGTACGGAAAAAAGCACGTAGCGGAAAAACGGAGTTTTCATCGAGCCGAAAAACAGGCTCGAAAAATCAATCGGCAGAGCAACAAGACGCACAACAAAAACGGTTGAAAACTTTGACGTGTTTTTCATACCGAGAATCTTATCGCCACCCTTGACTTTTTTAAGAAGCCTGGCAACATACTCGCCGCCGAGAGCTCTGCCGAGCCAGTATGTAACAGTAACCTCGAGAGCGATACCGGCAAGGCTGATAATAATAGCCGTAACGGTGTCGAAAGCCATACCGACCGAAACGTAGACGAGCATAGCGGGAATTACAAAAGTAAGCCCCTTGAGACCGAAGATGCCTACTGCGACTGCGATTGCGAGTGCTTCACCCGGAGCAGCGGCAACAAGTGCTCGCACGTCGAGATTTACAAGCCTGTCGTAATTGAGTGCAACGGCAATAAAAATTACTGCCAGCACACCCATACGCAGAAGCAGGGGGAGAATTTCTTTTTTTACAGATTCTCTATTCATACAAAATCCTTTTCGTTATAACGTAATTGGTGAATCGCCCCTACAATCATACTTACATCATCCGCTTTTGTCAAGATTTTACACGCTTGGATATTTCGACGGCTGTAAGCAGGGCAAGACCGAGGGCGGCAACAACAAGCCACTGCGCAAAAGTGAGAGTAACGACGCTGAAAACCGAGGCGACCTGAGGAACCATAACCACACCGAGCTGCAACAGCATACACACGGCAAAGGCGATATTCATACGTTTATTTGAAAAAAAGCCGATACGGAAAAGTGAAAATTTACTGCGTGAATTGAGTGCGTGTACAAGCTCGCCTATACTCATTGTGCAGAAGCACACCGTACGACCGACATCGAGACCCCAGAAAGCTCTGCCGAGTGTAAAACCGAGCAAGGCAAGAGCACCGATAAACACACCTTCAAACGCTATATCGAGCCAGCCGTTTTTTGTAAACAGACCTTTTTTCGGGTCAACGGGAGAACGGGTCATAATATCGCTGTCTGCTTTTTCAACTCCGAGTGCCATTGCAGGAAGCGAATCCGTAACGAGATTAATCCACAGAAGCTGAATCGGAAGCAGGGGAGTCGGCAGGTGCATAAGCCCTGCAAAAAAGATGAGAATTATCTCGCCGATATTACTGCTGAGCAGGAAATGGATAACCTTTTTTATGTTGTCGTATATTCCTCTGCCTTCACGCACGGCTTTGACAATTGTTGCAAAATTATCGTCGGCAAGCACGATATCCGCCGCACCCTTTGCGACCTCGGTGCCACCCTTACCCATAGCACAGCCTATATCTGCCGCCTTGAGTGCAGGCGCATCGTTTACTCCGTCACCCGTCATTGCAGTGACCTCTCCGTTTGTACGCAGCGCTTTGACGATACGCACCTTGTGCTCGGGGCTTACCCTTGCAAAAACACGCTTTGTTTTCACCGTTTCGCACAGCTCTTTGTCGCTCATAGCATCGAGCCTTGCACCCGTAACGGCTTCGTCGCCTTTTTCGGCAATGCCGAGTCTTGCGGCAATTGCAGAGGCGGTACGGGGATTATCACCTGTTATCATTACGGGAGTTATGCCTGCCTGCTTACAAAGTGCAACAGCCTTTGCGGCTTCACGCCTTTCGGGGTCTTCGATAGCTATGAGACCGATTAACTCAAACATTCCGCCGGGCTCACGGGAGGCAACGGCAAGTACTCGCAGACCCTCATCGGCAAGAATGTCGTTCAGCATATATGCATTGCCTGCAAATCGGCAGAGAGCAAGCACCTTTTCGGGTGCACCTTTTACTATTTCGAGTCGGTTTTTGTCAAATTCAACTTCAACTGTCATCGTCTTTTTTTCTGAGCTGAAGGGCTCTTCACGAAGCCTCACAGCATTTTTTACAAGCACTTTTTGTTCCGATGCCGCACGCACGATTGCGGTTTCCGTAGGCTCACCCTCTGTTAAGGTTGCATTACAGCACAGAGAAGCTGTTTTAAGTAAATTTTTGCCTTCATCCGAGTCGGCACTGACCTCACCGTAAGGCGAGCAAAGACGGCAGACCGTCATTTTATTCTGAGTGAGAGTGCCCGTTTTATCAGAGCAGATATACGTTGCACTGCCCAGAGCTTCTACCGCTGTAAGCTTGCGGATTATGGCTTTGTTCTTAGCCATTTTGGAGACGCCCGTGCTGAGCACGATAGTGACAACGGCAGGCAGACCCTCGGGGATTGCCGCAACGGCAAGGCTGACGGAGAGCATAAAGCTTGAAAGCAGACCGTCACGTCTGAGCACACCTAAAAGAAATATCACCGCACAGATTGCAACAGCACCGAGACCGAGGGTGCGGCTGATTTTTTCGAGCCGTAATTGCAGAGGAGTCAGAGGTGATTTTTCACTGCCTATCATATCGGCAATTCTGCCAATCTGCGTATTCATACCCGTATGGGTAACAACCGCCTTTGCGTGACCTGAAAGTACGGTTGTGGTTGCATAAACCGTATTGCACCGCTCGGCAAGCGGAGTTTCGGCACTGAGCAGAAGCTGCGGATTTTTCTCGACAGGTAAGGCTTCACCCGTCAGTGCACTTTCGTTTGTTTTAAGACCGACAGCCTCAATAAGTCTTGCATCTGCCGCAATGCAGTCCCCTGCACTGAGTAAAAGAATATCGCCTGCAACTACCTGAGATGAAGGTATTTTCTGTATCTGCGAATCACGCACAACGGTTGCTTCGGGTGCAGACATACGGCGGAGATTGTCGATTGCGTGCTCTGCTTTACTCTCCTGCACAACACCCACGACGGCATTGAGAATTACGATTGCAAGAATTATTATAGGGTCAATATACGAGCCGTCACCCTCGAGATAAGCGGTAAAAAAAGATATAACAGCCGCAATAATCAGAGTGATAACCATAAAATCTTTGAACTGAGACAAAAATCGCAGAATTATATTCCGCTGCTTTTTTTCGCTGAGTTTATTTTCCCCCTGCTCATTCAGCCTTTTTAACGCTTCGGATTTTCTCAGTCCGTTTCTTATATCGGTTTTAAGCTTTTTCTGTGTATCGTTTATATTCAGTGAGTGAAAATCCATACCGTTACCACCCTTGATTTTACTTTTTTAATTTATATGTAGGTTCATATATTATTATTAATTGACATTAAGGTTCTTTTGATATAAAATATATAGTTACAAGCGGATCGGGCAGCTGCGGCGGTAAGGACTTATCACCCTTGCCGACGAGGAAAGTCCGGGCTTCACAGAGCAGGATAACGGCTAACGGCCGCCGAGGGTGACCTCCGGGACAGTGCAACAGAGATATACCGCCCACTTACGTGGGTAAGGGTGGAAAGGCGAGGTAAGAGCTCACCGGCGTGCAGGAGACTGTACGGCCCTGTAAACCCTATCCGAAGCAACACCGAATGGAGTGGCTTGCTCGGCCCATACTCCGACGGGTGGCTCGAGCACTGCGGCAACGCAGTGCCTAGAAAGATAGTTGCCTTAAACGACAGAACCCGGCTTACAGATCCGCTTGTTTTTTTATCAAATCACAAAAAGGACGATACACTTGGAAGACATTTACGTCGGCGGCAATAAGCCCCGCCGTGACAAAAGCGGTGACACCGCACCGATTGAAACGGAAGATATTTATATAACACCCCGCAGTACTCACGAGGATATTTACATCAGCCGTAACCGTCAGACCGACAGCTACGCAGACTACGACCTTGACGAGTTTGAGAGCGGCAACTACGAAAACACACCCGAAGAAGAAGAGCCTGAGCCCGAAGAGCCGCCGAAAAAGAAGAAAAAGCGTAAAGGCAAGCTTTTCCGTACCGTACGGGCTGTTGTACTGCTTGTAATTCTGCTTGCAGGTATGGGTACGGCTCTCGTATACCACACGTTCAGCAGTGTGAATTACACCGAAACGGGACACAAAGACAACGTATTCCTTGACAGTGACACACTTATACAGAGTGCGGCAGTCAAGAACATACTGCTCATTGGTGTTGACCGCCGTAATCCCGACGACACGTCACGCTCAGACACGATGCTGATGGTATCAATCAACACAGCAACGAAAAAAATCAAGCTGACGTCATTTATGCGTGACAGCTACGTATACATTCCCGAAAAGAAAAAAAGTGCCAAGCTCAACGCCGCCTGCACATGGGGCGGTGCACAGATGGTAATGGACACCATCGAATACAACTTCAACGTTAAGATTGACCACTATATGCTTGTTGATTTTACGATGTTTGAAAGTATTATTGACGGACTTGGCGGAGTTACTGTAGAAATTACGGAAAAAGAGGCAAAATATATGCGTGACGCAGTTCACCTGACAAACATCAAGGCAGGTGAAGCAGTACATCTCAACGGCAAAGAGGCACTGTGGTACTGCCGCATACGCAAGCTCGATTCCGACTTTATGCGCACCGAAAGACAGCGTAAGGTAATGACGGCAATTATCGGCAACTGCAAAAGCACAAGCCCTGCAAAGCTGTACGAAATTCTCGGCGACGTTGTAAGCCGTGTTGAAACAGATATGTCACCTGCATCACTTACGGGGCTTGCAATAAACGGATTGCTCAGATACCTGCACTATGATATAGAGCAAGGCAGTGTACCTGCAGAGGGCACATGGAAGAGCAAGAGTGTTTCCGGACAGTCTGTGCTCAGCATTGACCTCGGAGCTAACATAGCTTACTTAAAAGAGTTTATATACGAAGAATAATTTCAGGGAGAGATGATTATGAAAAAGTTTATGGGTGAGGATTTCCTCCTTAACAACCCTGCGGCAATCGAGCTTTTTGCAGCCGCAAACGAAATGCCTATTTTTGACTGGCACTGTCATCTTTCACCAAAAGAGATTTACGAAAACAAGCAGCCTTCCGATATCGCATGGCTGATGCTTGCAGGCGACCACTACAAGTGGCGTGCGATGCGTTCATTCGGAATTGACGAAAAATACATTACGGGCGATGCAAGCTGGCACGACAAGTTTGTTGCATACGCAACAATGCTCGCTTACGCACCCGGTAACCCGCTTTATCACTGGACTCACCTTGAGCTTCAGCGTTACTTCGGCATTGACACACCCCTGAGTGCAAAAACCGCTGAAGAGATATGGGAAAAAGCAAACGCAAAAATAGCAGAGGGCGGCTTTACTCCCCGTGAGCTTATAGCACGCTCCAACGTTGCCTGCGTTTATACTACTGATGACCCTGCAGATTCACTCGAATACCACGTACTTCTTGCTCAGGATGATAGTTTCAAAACAAAGGTTATACCTGCTTTCCGTCCCGACAAGGCTCTTTCAATCGAGCTTCCCTCATTTATTCCGTGGCTTGCTTCACTTGAGGACAGAGTAGGCAGAAAAATCGAGAGCTACACAGCACTTGAAGAGGCTCTGCTTGAAAGAATTGAGGCGTTTGCAAAGATGGGCTGCCGTGCAAGCGACCACGCATTCACATACGTACCCTATGCAGAGGCTACTGCAGACGAGCTTGAGGCTATATTCCAGAAGGGCAGACTCGGCGGTGAATTCACACAGCGCGAGCTTGACGCATACCGCACAGCACTGCTTCGCACAATGGCTAAGGAATACGCACGCAGAGGCTGGGCAATGGAGCTTCATATGGGCCCGATGCGTAACAACAACACACTTATGTTCAACAAAATCGGCCCTGACACGGGCTTTGACTCAATAGACGACAAGGAGATTGCACAGCCGCTTTCACGCTTCCTCGACAGCCTTGCCAAAGAGGAGCTTCTGCCACGTACAATCCTCTTCACACTTAACCCGAAGGACAATTACGTACTCGGCACAATGCTCGGCAACTTCCAGAATTCCGATGCACCCGGTAAGATTCAGTTCGGCAGCGGCTGGTGGTTTAACGATAACCTCGACGGTATGCGTGAGCAGATGAAGGCTTTCGGCAACCTCTCTGTGCTCGGCAAGTTTGTCGGTATGGTTACAGACTCACGCTCCTTCCTCTCCTACCCCAGACACGAGTATTTCCGCCGTATTCTCTGCGGTCTGCTCGGTGATATGGTTGAGGACGGACTGTATCCCAACGATATGGAAACCCTCAAACAGCTTGTGCAGGATGTTTCCTACAACAACGCCGCAAAATACTTCGGATTGGAGTAAGATAAGATGAACAGAAAATTCAAAGGTATTGACGTTGAAGTTTTTCCGCTTGGCTTCGGCTGCATGAGATTCCCCGAAAAGGGCGGAAAGATTGACCGCAAGACCTCGACAGAAATGATCCGCCACGCTATTGACGAGGGCGTAAACTACGTTGACACAGCATACTATTATCACGACCAGGAAAGTGAAGAATTTGTGGGTGAAGCACTCGGCGACGGTTACCGTGAGAGAGTTTACCTTGCAACAAAGTGCCCCGTATACGACCTGACAGACGAAATTACTTTTGAGCAGAGACTTGAGACCCAGCTTGAAAGACTTAAGACAGACCACATTGATTTCTACCTTCTTCACACACTCAACAAGGACCTGTGGAATAACAAGGTGCTCAAATACAACGTTATAGACAGTATGGTCAAGGCAAGAGAAGAGGGTAAGATAAAATATCTTGGCTTCTCATTCCACGATGACGTTGACCTTTTCAAAGAGATTGTTGATTACTTTGACTGGGATTTCTGCCAGATTCAGCTCAACTACGTTGACACAAAGCATCAGGCTGGTATTGAGGGACTTGAATACGCTTACGCCAAGGGTATGAGCTGTATTATTATGGAGCCTCTCAGAGGCGGCAGACTTGTAAAAGGCTTGCCAGAGAGAGTCAGAAACGTACTGCCCAAGAAGAAGAGCAAGGTTGAACTTGCGCTCGACTACCTCTGGGACAGAGAAGAGGTTTCGGTTGTGCTCAGCGGTATGAGCACCCCGAAGCAGGTTGAAGACAACCTCCGCTACGCAAAGAGAAGCAGCGTCGGTATGCTTACACCCTACGAGAGAAAGGCACTCAGCAATGCTGACGAGCTTTGGCACACAATGCCGCTTGTAGGCTGCACGGGCTGTGAATACTGTATGCCCTGCCCCTTCGGTGTTGACATTCCCGGTTGCTTCACTGCATACAACTCGACCGTTTACAAAGGCGGCAGAAGTGCAAAGGAAGCATACGGTGCACTTGAGGGCAAGGCTGACCTCTGCCGTGCGTGCGGCAAATGCAAGCCCTCGTGTCCGCAGAGTATTGATATACCCGGCGAGCTTAAAAAGATTACAGAAACATTTAAAGACTGATAAAAACAAGCCGATGACTGCAACAAACAGTTATCGGCTTTTATATTAATCAAAAAAAGACCGCTACCTCTGTGGTAACGGTCTTTAAGTTTTTTGTTAATTATTCAGCAGCAACTGCTTCCTCTGCGGGAGCCTCTTCTTCAGCCTCACCGTATGTGGGGAGCTCAGTGTACTTGACAACGATGGGATTCTTGACCATAGTTGCGTTAACAATGATAACCGGAATATGAAGAGCAGCTGTAACGAAAATGCCGATACCGAGGTTTGCCTCGATAAATGTCGGGAAGATTGCGTTGATACCGCTACCGAATACATCAAATACGATACCTGCTGCGATAATAAGTACCATGCTGAGAACGCTGACAATTATGTTCTTCTTGCAGGAAGAAGCCTTGGATGAGCAGAAGTTTCTGCCGAAATTGAGAATGCCCATAACAATAGAAAGAGCAAGCAGAACGATTGATGCAGCAAACAGAATGAACGGTGTGCCGACAAGGTCGGAACCGATAACACCGAGAAGGCCGTTTACATCAAAATAATTCATAAAGAACTCAACAACAGTAACCATATTGACGTTGATTACATTGTCGCCGTAGTAGGGTATGTTGGAAAGATTGATTGTAGCAAGGGAAAGAGCCGGGAGAAGCAGACCGAGAACAAGACCGATAGCCGGAATTATTGAGAGGATAATTCTTGCAATCTGACGCTTGCCGCCGATTGATGAAGCCTTGAAGCGGTCGAGACCCTTCTGGAATTTTGCGTGCTCTGCTTCAGCCTTTTCTGCATCGGCAAGAAGACGCTCTTCCATACCGTAGTAAACCATATTTACGCCGCACTTGGGACACTCGGGACGCCAGTCTGTAAGTTTGAGCTTGGCATTACATTTTGGACAGTTAGCCATATCTGTTCCTCCGTTTTGTATGTTTTTGCGCACTAACACGCACTTACTATTTTAGTATTATTTATATTAGCATAAAACTTGAACAAAATCAACACATTTTTATGTATTTTTATTATAATGTTATATTTTAAACGATGAAACCGCCGTCAACACCGAGAATCTGACCCGTAATAAATGACGCTTTATCGGATGCAAGGAAGACTGCCGCATGTGCAACCTCCTCAGGCTCACCTATACGGCAAAGGGGAGTTTCATCGCTGAGGACAGCCATATCGGCTTCTGTCAGGTTTTTATTCATCTTTGTGTTTATTACACCGGGTGCTATGCAGTTGACCGTAATTCCGCTGGGGCCGACCTCCTTGGCAAGTGCCTTGGTAAAGCCTATTACAGCCGCCTTTGATGCAGAATAGAGCACCTCGCACGATGCACCGCTGACGCCCCACATTGAAGAGACGTTTATTATTCTGCCGCTTTTACGGCGAATCATAGCAGGAAGTGCGGCGCGGCAACAGTTGACCGTACCGAGGGTATTGACACCGAAAACAAAATCGTAATCGGCAAGAGTTGTATCGGTAAACAGCTTCTGCTGTGAAACACCTGCGTTATTTACAAGCACTTCAACTTCACCGAGCTGAGCCTCGATATCGGCAAACATTCTGTTTACCTGAGCCTCGTCACGCAGATCTGCCGAAACACAAACAGCCTCACAGCCGTTGCCGTGAAGCTCGTCAGCAAGTTTATTTGCCGCCGCTTCATCAGAATTGTAATGAACGGCAACCTTGTACCCTGAAGCGGCAAAAAGCCGCACACAGGCGCCCCCGATTCCACCGGAAGCACCTGTGATAAGAACGGTTTTACTCACGTCAGCTTATACCCATACTGCCCATAAAGCCCTGGAGAGCTTCTTCTGTGAGAGGCTTATAGCCCTTGGGAACTTCGAAAATACTGTCTTTGACCTTGGATGAGCACTCGTTTACCTTGAAGATACTTGTTGTACCGTCGGGAGCGATAAACTCAATACGCTTGAGCTCATCCTTCTTGTTGAAGTAGTACTTATTGATGTTCTGACCGTCGGAATAAGACTCGCAGACATACTCGTTACCCTTGATTTTGACGTTTGTTGTCTCAATATACTCCATAGTTTCGGAGCCGATGGTATCCCACATACCGAGAGCCTCGTCCATAACGCCTGTGTCGCCGCCTTCAACGGGCTGTGAGAAGTAATACTTGGTTGCGGGAAGGATAAGGTGGACGTTCTTGCCGTCGTAAGCCATACGCATTGTTGTAACACCCATAGGCATTTCCATAGCAACACGTGAATCCTTCATATAGAGCTTGATTGAAACACCGGTGTCTACAATACCGAAGTTTTCACTCGTGACAACCATACCGTTGATATAGAATGCCTTGCTCTTTGCTGTGGATTTTGTAATCTTGTCGAGCTTACAGTCTTCGGGTCTGCCGTCCTTATCGATTTCGACCTCAACCTTTTCACCCTCGGGGAAGGTAACATCCTCATAGGTTGTTGTACCCTCTGTTGTGCCCTGTGAATTTGTAGGTGCATCTACAGCCTGGTCAGGCTCTGTTACAAGCTTTGTGACGGTAACAACCTTTGTTTCACCGTCGGAACCGATAACAGGCTCACCTGCGGCATCGGTTACGACCTCAGTTACCTGCTCGTAAATCAAGCCGTCATCCGTAAGGATTGTGGGGTTGGTGACATCGTCTTCGCCGTTGCCGTTACAAGCCGCAAAAGCAAACAGCACGACAGCGAGAGAAGCCAGAATTGCGATAATGTTTCTCTTTTTCACTTATGTATCCTCCTTTTTAAGATAAAAGTGTATTTTTATAATAACTTAATTCCATCTGTTTTGTCAAGTAAGGGCAGATAATGGCAGAATCAGTCGTCCTGCTCATCTTTATTGCGACGCCTTACAAGACGGTAAGGCTGCTCATCATCTTCTTCGTCCTCTTCTTTTTCTACGGGACGGATTTCGACCTTGAGTTTACCTATACGCTTATCCTCAAGGTTGAGGATTGTGAAGTGAAGATTCTCATAATCGAGCTCATTCATTTCACCGTCCTGCGGCAAATAGCCGAGAAGGCTGATTACAAAGCCGCCGATTGTATCGTACTCGTCATCGGGAAGATCAACACCGACATGCTCGTTGACTTCGTCGATAGAAGTAGTACCGTCAACGGTAAACGTTGTTTCGTCGATAACGGAAAATTCTTCTTCCTCGTTATCGTACTCATCCTGGATATTACCGACGATTGACTCGACAAGGTCTTCAAGAGTGACAATGCCTGCAGTACCGCCGTATTCGTCAACAACAACAGCCATCTGTACACGGCGTGCCGTCATCTCCTGGAAGAGCATACCGCACTTCATTGACTCGGGTACAAAATACGGCTCACGCATAATTTTACGAAGACTCTCCTGCTTAGGAACAGACGAGCCGATATAACCGATAAGGTCTTTGATATAGACAATACCGATGATTTTATCGAGACTTTCTTCGTAGACGGGAATTCGGGAATAGCCTTCCTTCTCCGCAATTTCAACAACATCCTGAATCGGGTCATTGATTTCGACAGCCGAAACATCGGTACGGTGAGTCATAATATCACCTGCATCGATATCGTCAAACTCAAATATGTTGTTTATCATTTCCTTCTGGGTATCCTCAATAACACCCTTCTCGCCGCCGACGTCAACCATCATACGGATTTCTTCCTCGGTAACCTCTTCAGGCTCTGAATTGGGGTCGATGCCCATAAGCCTGAGAATGGCATTCATCGAAAGTGAGAGCACCTTTACAAACGGCTTTGTAACCGTTGCGACAAAGGTGAGCACGCCTGCAATACGGAATGATATCTTCTCGGGATTATACATAGCGACACGCTTGGGAACAAGCTCGCCGAGTACAAGCGAGAAATAAGACGTGATAAGCGTAATTACAACAAGGCTGAAGCCTTCGACTACCGACATAGGTATGTTGATTCTGCTTGCTACGCCGCTGAGAGCACCCGAAAGCAGCTCGACAAAGCTCTGTGAAGCAGATGCCGAAGAAAGGAAGCCGGCGAGAGTAACGCCTATCTGGATTGTTGAGAGGAAATTGCTGGGGTTGCTTGTAAGCTTAAGAAGTTTTTTAGCCTTTTTGTTGCCCTCCTGTGCCTGCTTTTCAAGCTTGGCATCGTTAAGGGAAATGATTGCTATTTCGCTCATTGCAAAAAACGCATTGATAAGAATAAGAACTAAAAGCAATACGATTTTGAGAACAAGTGAAGTTGCAGTATTAGGCCCGGGGTCGTCCATTTCAGACTTTCTCCTTTCAAATTGCGGTTTTACCGCCTTTAATAATTATAATATTATTAAACATCTATTATATAGATGGTTTAATCGTGGTATTATTGCACCGAAGGTGCATATCGAATCGAAGATATATCGCAAATCCAAAAGGATTTTACCTATAACTTTTGTCGATATTTGACCTTACGGTCAATCGATATATTTTGTTTCACAAAATTAGATATAAATTCACTTTCGTTCGGTTGAGATATACACTCTGGGCACACGCTTTGTTATATCGCAGACGTACTCGTAGTTGAAGCTGCCTGCAGTTTTGGCAAGCTCCTCAACAGTGAGCCGCTGTTTGCCGTCTGTACCGACTATAGTTACCTCATCGCCCTGCTTGACACCGGGGATATCGGTAACGTCAACCATAAACTGGTCCATACATACTCTGCCTATAACCGGAGCACTGTGACCGTTAATGAGCACCCTGCCCTTATTTGTAAGCAGACGCGGATAGCAGTCGCCGTAGCCGCAGGGTATTGTGGCAACAAGTGTTTCACGCTTTGCCATAAATGCCGCACCGTAGCCGACTGTGTCGCCCTCATGAACTTTTTTGATATAAGCGACATGGCTTTTAATCTGCATTACGGGAGTAGTCGGCAGATTTTCAAACTTAACCTCGTCTGACGGGTCGAGACCGTAGGTAACGATACCGCATCGCACCATATCGAAACAACCGCCGTCAAAATCCATAATAGCGGCAGAGTTATAGAGATGACGCAGAGGAATATGCACACCTGCCTGCTCAATACGCTCGGTAAAGCTTTCGAAAAGCTCACGCTGTTTATTTGCAAAGCTCTTGTCGGCAAAGTCAGCACAGGCAAGGTGAGAGAAAACGCCCTTGATATTGATGCCGTCAAGAGAAGCGATCTGCTTTATCTCCTCAAGGCTTTCGTCGCACGGGATAAGACCGATTCGGTGCATACCCGTATCAAGCTTGATATGGACACCCGCTTTTTTACCGAGCCTGAGTGCCGTATCGGAGAGCTGCTTTGCTGTTTCATACTGAAAAACGGTAAGGTCTATACCGTTAAGAATTGCAGCCTCAAACAGCTCGGGGAATGCGTAGCTGAGCACAAGAATCGGCTTTTTTATACCGCTTGTGCGAAGCTGCAGACCCTCTTCTACAGTGGCAACACCGTAGGCATAGGCACAGCTGTCCTCAAGAGCCTTTGCAATCGGCACTGCACCGTGACCGTAAGCATCAGCCTTGAGAATTACCATTACCTTGACATCATCACCGACTCTTGACTGTACGGCGGCAACGTTTGAGCACACTGCATCAAGGTCTATATAGGCACATACTCTGCTGTTAGTGTTCATCAAAATAAAATCACCTGATTAAAAATTCTTGTTTTTGCGTTATGCAAAAACATATCGAGCCGAAGGTATATCGCAAATCCTGCAAGGATTTATATCGCGTAATCCGTTCTTTTATGAACGGATTACATCCAGAGCCTGCTGGATATCTTCGATAATATCGTCAACATTCTCTATACCGACTGAGAAACGGATAAGGTCGGGTGAAACGCCGCACTCAACAAGCTCGCTGTCGGAGAGCTGACGGTGAGTAGAGGATGCAGGATGAAGCACGCAGGTGCGTGCGTCTGCTACGTGAGTTACGATTGCGGCAAGCTTGAGAGAATTCATAAACTGCTCTGCCTTTTCTCTGCCGCCCTTTACGCCGAAGGATACAACACCGCAGGTGCCGTTCGGCATATACTTCTGAACAAGCGGATAGTACTTGTTTGACGGAAGTGCAGGGTAGTTGACCCATGAAACCTGCTCGTTCTTTTCAAGATACTCGGCAACCTTGAGAGCGTTTGAGCAGTGGCGCTCCATACGCAGAGCAAGTGTTTCAAGGCCGAGGTTAAGATAGAAGGAATTCTGCGGAGCGGGAGTTGAGCCGTAATCACGCAGAAGCTGTGCAACGATTTTTGTAACATAGCCTGCCTTGCCGAAATCACGGGTATAAACCGCACCGTGGTAGCTTTCGTCAGGCTGAGTAAGACCGGGGAACTTATCATTCTGCTCCCAGTCAAAATTGCCGCTGTCGACAACGACACCGCCGATTATATTTGCGTGACCCTCCATATACTTTGTTGTGGAATGGGTTACGATATCTGCACCGAATTCAAACGGACGGCAGTTAATCGGAGTCGGGAAAGTATTGTCTATAATAAGCGGAACACCGTGTGCGTGGGCAACGCGTGCAAACTTCTCGATATCGAGCACGTCGAGTGAGGGGTTTGCGATTGTTTCGCCGAAAACAGCCTTTGTATTGGGACGGAAGAGGGCAGAAATCTCCTCTTCACTTGCATTCGGGTCAACAAACGTTACGTCGATGCCGATTTTACGCATAGTAACGTTGAAAAGGTTGAACGTACCGCCGTAGATTGTTGCGGCAGAAATGAAATGGTCACCCGCACCCATAATATTGATAAGCGAGAAAAAGTTTGCCGCCTGACCCGAAGAAGTAAGCACTGCGGCAACACCGCCCTCGAGCATTGCAATCTTCTGTGCGACAACATCGCTTGTGGGATTTGCAAGGCGGGTATACATATAACCGGGCTCGAGGTCAAACAGCTTTGCCATTGCCTCACTTGTATCATATTTAAAAGTTGTGCTCTGGTAAATCGGGAGCACTCTCGGCTCGCCGTTTTTAGGCTCGTAAGCACCTTGAACACATTTTGTATCTATTCTGTAATTCTCTTTCATAGGAAAGGTCTCCTTAAATTGCAGATTTATTTATGCTTCAAAGAAATGTTCAATAAGACCGGGTCCGAAATCGACAAAGTTGCCTGTTGCTTCGGCAGTCTTTTCGTTGATTGACTCAACGCCGCTGTCCTTCTCACCCTTCTTATGATAAATCATAAATGGAACGGGGTCGGAAGCGTGAGTCTTTGTTTTAATCGGTGTGGGATGGTCGGGAAGAATCATAACCTTGTAGTCATCATACTTCTCGAGTGCCTCAAGCAGAATCGGGAGCACCTTCTCATCAATAATCTCGATTGAGCGGACTTTGTTTTCGGGCTCTGCTCTGTGGCCGCACTCATCGGGTGCTTCGATATGAATGTACACGAAATCGCAGCCGTTTTCGAGTGCATCAACAGCAGCCTTTGCCTTGCCCTCAAAGTTGGTGTCGATATAGCCTGTTGCGCCCTCAACCTCGGGCACGAGCATACCTGCACCGATACCGATACCCTTGAGCAGGTCAACAGCAGAAACGATACAGCCCTTCATACCGAATTTCTTTTCGAAATTCTCAAGCTGAGGCTTTGTGCCCTCACCCCAGAGCCAGAGACAGTTTGCAGGGCGGAGTCCGCGCTCCATTCTCGAGATATTTACCGGGTGAGCCATGAGAAGGTCATAGCTTTCTTTCATCATGGAAAGAACTTCCTTACCATACGGTCCGCCCGGGAGATATTCGCCGATTT
>JAZSEX010000111.1:0-7495 GCA_045531935.1 Acutalibacteraceae bacterium
GCTTCATTCTCCAAACCAAGTTTTATCATAGCCTCTGTGACATAATGGCGCATATAAGGAGTAACGGGCTGTTTTGCCTTATCGTTATCAAGGCAGTGTATCAGAAGATTTTTGGCTTCTTTTCCGTTTATTACACCGCCCAATATCATCCACACCTGCGAATGTACACTGAATTGCCTGTTATCCAGTTCATTTATAAAAGCGTTTGCGTTTTCATCATAAAGATGTTTTTTACAAGCAGAACGGATTATTGAAAGAAGCAATGAATATTTCTTGAAATCTTCGTCACCGATTGCTTTCAATAATTCTGAAAAACGTTCAAGAGTATAAAGATATACACCCTGCAAAGCCGTCAGTTTTTCAAGTCCCGGACACCAATCGATAAATGCAAACCAACCGTCCTGATTTGTAACAATCATATTTTCATCAAGTATTGCTTCAAAGCTGTCAAGCTGTGATTTACAGATTTGCAAAAGGTCGTTTACAATACCGATGTCTGCAGTATGTTCATAATAATCACATACGGAAACAACATATAAAAGTGCGTAATCTGCGATATGTGCTTCACCCGAATGATAATAAGGTGTTTCATAAACAAATGACGGCAAAAATCCGAGATTATTGCATTCACCTGCAGCAAAGAGATATAAACATCTTTTTACGATTTCAAGATTGTTGAATGTGTAATAATTTGTAAGTGCTTCAAGACGAAGGTCGCCAATCCAAAGACGGCGGTCACGCTTCGGACCGTCTTCAAAGAAGGTCTGCATGCATTCTTTGAGAGTATTGGTTGAAACAATGTCAATTTTATTCAGCAGAGAGTCTTTTGTATCTGCAGAATTCAGAACGGATATATCCGCACTTGTAGAAGCACGGAAAGAAAAATCAAACAGTCTTATCGGTCTGTTGGCTTTTTCTACCGTTATTTTTATATATCTGCAAGCGTATCTTCGGGGCATAGTTATAGTCTGAGGATAATCGAGATTGATTATTTCCTCCTGCAACCATGTTTTTGAAAGTACACCCTTATATTGAGAAAAATCATCATTTATTTCTCTCATATCTTCGCCGAACTTGATAATCAATCGAACGGGAGCATCAACCAAGACATCAACCTTATCGAAAGCGTATGAAAAATGTCCCACCGCATGCTCACCAAGGTCGAGAAGAATGCTGTCATCGCTTTTTGCGTTGAAATCGGTTATGTCGGGAGTGAGAACGGTATAATTAAGTTCAGGATAATTTTCCTGAGCTTTGCTCAGAAAGTAATTTTTATCTTTCATAATAATAATCTCACTTTAAAAATTATAGTTTTGTTTGATAAATTCTTATTTGTCACATCACTTAAGCTCTGCAATTTTTTCTTCAAGCTTCTGAACGAACTGACCGACAAAATATCCGTCAATAAAACGATGGTTCACATCAAGTGTCATATTGATGATATATTCACCATTTTGCTCGGTGTATTTTCCCCAAACGAGAATGGGTGCGGTATCGTCTTTGAGCTTCGGATCTGTGTAGTCACGCTCATTTGAACACATTGTGATATCCGCCCAAGGAATACAGGAAAATACAATCTGCGACTCTCTCAAGCCACCAAGAGAATGTACTGACAAAGGATTGTTTTCACTTTCCTTACGGGCGTGAGTTGCAAATTCTATAATATTACCATCACAAGGAAGTGACACCATATGAAAGCTTGTTGCACCTTTTTTCAAATCCGTAAAACAAGGCACACGGCGGTCAATCTTATAAACTTTGTTATCCTCAGTTTCAAGTAAAAACTCATCAATTTCATTAATCGACTGTGTACAAAGATATATAAGCGAGTAATAGAAAGATATTTTGTTCTCTCTTGTAAACTCAAGAAGCTTTGTTATATCAATATTAAATGCAACGCAATAATGGGGTGTTGCAATATTAGAATAAAATTCAAAGTGTTCTTTTCTGTCCCAAGTGTTTATATCAATTTCTTTTCTCATAAAGCACCTCTGCAAATTCTTATTTATGAAAATGATTATATCACATAAAAAAACCAATTACAATCGGACGAATACAGATCTGTTTACCTGAAATCAATGAGAATCATTGTACACCGTCAAGCCGACAGTCTAAAAACAAAAACAAATACTTTCACCTTAAAACACATATTTGTTGTGATAAAATTAACATATATAAGTCGAAAATCGGCATTCAAATCGTCAGCTATGTTATTGTTTTGAATATACATATATGCTATACTGTTGGGCAGCGACTAAAGAAAGGTCAACATTATGCAAAAGGAATTTAAAAAAGGATTTTCAGACGGTATACCTATCGGATTAGGATATTTTTCGGTTTCTTTCGGTTTTGGCATTTTAGCTATGAGTTCGCATATTTCTGCTTTTTTCGCATGGCTTATCTCCGCAACAAACCTTACCTCTGCCGGTCAGGTAGCAGGTGTTGAAATAATAGCTGCATCAGGTACGCTGGTAGAAATGATTCTTACACAGCTTGTTATAAATTTAAGATATTCTTTAATGGGTTTTTCATTGACGCAGAAGCTTGACAGCAACTTCACAACACCTAAAAGGCTTTTGTTAGCCTTCGGTATCACCGACGAAATTTATGCCGTAGCAATATCACAGAAGGGTAAGATTACCGCATCATATATGGCGGGACTGATAGTTATACCTTTTATCGGTTGGACTTCAGGCACGGTTGCAGGCGCACTGACCAATCAGCTGCTGCCCGAAATAATAGCAAACAATATGGGAATTCTGCTTTACGGTATGTTCGTTGCCATATTCATACCTGCCGCAAAGAAGAGTAAAGCCGTTCTTGTTGCCGTTATCATTTCTGCAGCTGTGAGTGTATTGCTCAAATACTTTTTCCCCTTTATAAGCAGCGGATTTTCAGTAATTATAAGCGCAGTAATTGCCGCTGTCATCTGTGCAGCTTTATTCCCCGTTAAAGAGGAGGAAGAAGAATTATGAGCATAATAATTTATATAGCCGTAATGGCAGGCGTAACATACCTTATCAGAATGATACCTTTTACGGCATTCCGCAAGCAAATCAAGTCACGATTTATAAAAAGCATCCTATATTATTTACCTTATGCCGTACTTGCGGCAATGACAGTTCCTGCGATTTTTTATTCAACAGGAAATATTAAAAGTGCAGTTGTCGGCACAGTTGTTGCAGTAGTTATAGCCTTTTTTGAAAAGCCACTGATAATTGTTGCTTTGGCTGCCGCAGCTTCGGGACTTATCGCAGATTTGATAATATAAACCAATTCAGCACTATGCAAGCAAAAAAGAGCGTTACAGTTTAAACTGTAACGCTCTTTAAATCATATGAAATTACATTTCTTCGATGAATCTTACGATGTCGCCGACTGTCTCGAACTTCTCGAGTGCATTGTCGGGAACTTCAACTTCGAACTCATCCTCAAGGCTGATTGCAAGATCAACGAGGTCAAGGCTATCTGCACCAAGGTCATCCTTAATGTTTGTGTCCATAGTAACATCGCTTTCCTCAAGCTCAAGCTGCTTGCAGATGATTTCACGTACCTGCTCGAAAGGCATAATAATTCTCCTCCTTACTTTTTATAAACTATGAATAAGTTATTAACATAATTGATTGCGTACTTATCTTATAGGGTATAGCACAGTTTGTCAAGTGTTTTGAGTAAAATTATTTTAAAATCAGTTTCCGAAGGTTGAACTCATATCGCTCTGAACTGCCTCTCGTGTAACCTTGACAAATTTCGAACCTGCAATTTTATCCTGAAGAAGCTTGAAGTAAAGTTCCTTATCAATAGGCAGCTCAACGGTCTTGTCAAGCCAGCTTGAAAGGTGTGCACAGTTGGAAATTGTAAGGCCGTTGATACCCTCTTCACCTCTACCGACGAGGTCACCGCCGCGGAGAATGTTATCACCGAACTGTGTCATTACCTGAACGTGCTGTGACCACGGTGCAGGGTCGGGGGTGATTGTATATGTTGTTGTGTCAATTCTGCCGAAGCCTTCGCCTGCTGTATCGCAGAATTCCTGGCAGGACTGAGCAAGCTCAATAACCTCAAGCTTGTTGTTCATGCATACGATCTTTGCCTTGTCAAGTGTGATCTCAAGGCGGTTTGTGCCGGGGAAGTCACCCGTTGTGGTGATGAATACACCTGTTGCACCGTTGGGATAGTCAACGTAAATTGTAACGTCATCCTCAACCTCAATCTTGTGCCACTTGCCTTCGTGCAGGAATCCGCGCACCTTACAGGGCATACCGCAGAGCCACTGCCAGAGGTCAAGCTGATGGGGACACTGGTTAAGAAGAACGCCACCGCCTTCACCTGACCAGGTTGCACGCCAGTCGCCTGAATCGTAGTAGGACTGAGTTCTGTACCAGTCTGTGATAATCCAGTTTACGCGCTTGATTTCACCGTACTGACCGCTCTGAAGCATCTCACGGAGCTTGATATAGCAGGGATTTGTACGCTGGTTGAACATAATTGCAAATGATTTGTCGCTCTTAGCGGCAACCTCATTCATCTCTTCAACCTGCTTTGTATATACACCTGCGGGCTTTTCAATCATAACGTGAAGACCTGCATTGAGGGCTTCAATAGCGTATGTAGGATGCAGATAATGGGGTGTTGCAACAAGAATTGCGTCAACCTCACCCGAAGCAATAAGTTCACTGCCGTCGTTATACACTTTAATGTTCGGGAACATCTCCAGAGCTACCTTACGGCGGGACTCTTTAAGGTCGGCAACAGCAGTAAGCTCGAACTCAGGCATACAGCCTGAAAGCATATTCTGCATATGGCTTGTACCCATATTACCGCAGCCGATGATACCAAGGCGGATACTGCCCTTTGAAAGTGAATCAAGTATTTCCTTAAGTGCGTTTACAGCTGCATCAAAAGATTCGTCTGTGTTTGCATATACATAGCTCTTTTTCTTAGCGATTGAGTTGATTGTGCCGTTGTCAGGCTCAAGATTCTCAAGACCGTCAAATACGGTAAGATGAGGCTCAAGAGAAAGGAATTTATCACCGTGGTTACGGGCAAAACGCTTTATAATCTGTGCAACGCTGCCGTCACCTTTACCGGCAGGCACAACCTCACCGTTTTCAAAATATGCATCTTTAACGTGGAGATACTTAACAAAGCCTGCAACCTTTTCGTATGCAACAAGCGGATCAACACCGCACTGAATATAGTTTGCAGGGTCAACGATTGCATAAAGATTGGGAGCACAGTGACGGAGAATCTCGAGGTTTCTGTCGTCTGAATCGCCGTAAATTTCCTTTTCATTTTCAAGGCAGCAGTAAATACCCTGCTCAGCGGAATAGTCAGCAAGAGCCTTTACTCTGCGGAGCACCTCTTCACGGTTGTCCTCATAGCTCTGACCCTTTGTGAAGAAGAAGCTGAACATACGGATATATTTTGTTTCAAGTATCTTAGCAACCTCAACCGTGTTCTTGAATTTCTCAAAATGAGGCTCAAAATCATCGTCAATCTCAATTTTACCGATGGGAGAACCGATTGAAGAAACCTTGATGCCCTCTGCATCAAGCTTTTCTTTGAGAGCCTTTGCCTCTTCTACGGTGAAGTCGGAAATATTCTTGCCGTTGATGCCTCTCGGCTCAAAGTAAGACATACCGTTACGCTTGAGTGCCGCAATCTGACCGTCAAGATCCTTTGCAGCTTCATCGGCAAAACCTGAGAGAATAAAATTCAACATTGTTACACACTCCTCTTATGGATTGTTTTATAAAAAGATTTTATTTTTTTCTGTAAAGCTTCTGTCCCTGGTGCTCGGGCTCACTTGTAAGATTTACACCGAGCTTTTTGAGCAGACTTTCGTCAACGTGGGAAAGCATAACGCTGACGTGCATTTCACAGCCTCTGAGTCGCTTGAGCTGATCCATTGCCTTTGCCGCATTCTCATCCGTTGCGGCACAGATTGAAAGAGCAAGCAGAATTTCGTCGGTGTGAAGTCTCGGGTTTTTACTGCCCATATGCTCAACCTTAAGCTGCTGTATGGGAGTTATGACCTCGGGAGAAATGAGATGAAGCCCGTCCTCAATACCTGCATAAGCCTTAAGTGCATTGAGAAGCATTGCCGCACTGCAGCCAAGCAGAGAAGAAGTCTTACCAGTAATAATTCTGCCGTCATCAAGCTCGATTGCAGCTGCAGGAGAGCCTGATTCCTTTGCTTTAGCAAGTGCTGCAGAAACAACGGGACGGTCTTCCTTGCTGATTTTTGCGTTACGCATAAGAAGCTCAAGTTTATAGATAACGTTCTGGTCAACCTTACCGTCGCGGCGCTCGCAAAGGCCGGTATAGTAACGTCGGATAATCTCGTTATTTGCCGCCTGGCATACAGCATCATCGTCAAATATACAGTAACCTGCCATATTAACGCCCATATCGGTCGGTGACTTATAGGGAGATGAGCCGTAGATACTCTCAAAAATAGCATTGAGCACGGGGAATATCTCAACGTCACGGTTATAGTTGACAGTTGTTTCACCGTATGCCTGAAGATGGAACGGATCAATCATATTGACGTCGTTAAGGTCTGCAGTTGCAGCCTCGTACGCAAGGTTTACGGGATGATTGAGAGGAAGATTCCATATCGGGAATGTTTCAAACTTGGCATAGCCCGATTTGATTCCCCTCTTATTTTCGTGGTAGAGCTGTGAAAGGCAGGTAGCCATTTTGCCGCTGCCTGGGCCGGGTGCTGTAATGATAACAAGCTCACGCTGTGTTTCTATATATTCATTCTTGCCGTAACCCTCATCGCTTACGATAAGCGGAATATTGGACGGATAGCCCGGGATTTTGTAATGGCGGTAAACCTTTACGCCAAGGCTCTTCATCCTCTCGGTAAACACCTCTGCAGAGGGCTGACCCGAAAACTGCGACACAACAATACTGCCGACAAAAAGACCTATCTCACGGAATTCGTCGATAAGTCTGAGTACGTCAACATCATACGTGATGCCGTAATCTCCTCTGATTTTATTGTTTTCGATATCTGCTGCATTGATTACAATAACAACCTCAGCCTGGTCTTTGAGTTCAAGCAACATTTTGAGCTTACTGTCAGGCTTGAAGCCGGGTAATACTCTTGCGGCATGATAGTCGTCAAAAAGTTTGCCTCCGAATTCAAGATACAGTTTGCCTCCGAACTGGTCGATACGTTGCCTGATACATTCAGACTGCATTTTGAGGTATTTTTCGTTGTCAAATCCTATCCTATCCATCTGTAGTTCTCCGTCCTACCCTTTGCTGAACGCACACGGGTACATATTAACTATCGGATTATAACACAACTAATTCATAAGTTAAAGGGTATATTTATAAAATTTTACGGAATTTCTAAAAATTATTATATCTATTGAAATAATAAAAGAAAAGAAGTATAATAAGGGTTACCCTAAATAATGGGTTAAAAGGTTTTATTCGAGGTGTAAACCATGATTATCAAAAACGCTACAGTTTACGG
>JAZSEX010000042.1:0-8624 GCA_045531935.1 Acutalibacteraceae bacterium
GAATTGTATTAAAAGAAGGCAATATTCTTATTGGAAGTATCAGCATTGGTCCGATGGGAAATGACGACGGAGCATGGGGATTCGGCTATAACATAAGATATGAATATTGGAACAGAGGTTATACAACCGAAGCTACAAAGCGAATTATAGAGTTTTCGCATAATGTTCACGGTGTAAAAGATTTCACGTCAAGTCATGCAGTTGACAACCCTGCATCGGGCAGAGTTATGGAAAAGTGCGGTCTGAAATTTGAAAGCCACGGCGAACATTCCAAGCGTGACGGCTCTGTGACTTATAAAGTAAAGAATTACAGGATGCATATTGATTGACTGTATGTAAAAGCAGTAAACCGTCTGTAAATATACAAGCTGTACATCTACAGACGGTTTTGATTATGAATTAAATATTATTTACTTATTGCAGACAAAGAATGTCATTCTTTCCTGGATAGTGGGGCCGCCGTGACCTGTACCGAATCCGCCGTGGTCAGCAGTGATAATTATCAGCCAGTCTTCAGTTTCATATGTATCTCTGTTTTCGATTTCGTTTAAAATTGAAAGAGATTGAAGCTCATTAAGCTGGAAACCGACTTTGTAAATCGGGTTGTTAGTTGAGAAACCGAAAGAGTGACCTGAATGATCAGGACCTTCAAGGATTGTGAAAATGAAATCTGAGCAATCGTCTGATTTTATATCCTTGATAGTAGTGTTTGCAGACTTTGTATCACCTGAACAGTAATTGAAGGCTACGTTTATATCGTTTTCTTCACAATACTGCTTTTCAAGCTTATATGTTGAGTCATCGTTAATAAAATGACCTTTCCACGATGTATTAAAGCTTGCTTTATCGATTATTCCGTCTTCATTTAAAGTTGTGAGTAAGGTTTTATATTCAAGCGATTTTGTTATACCGTTACCGCTGATACCATGTTTATCTGCCCATACACCCGTCAATATTGAACACCATCCGGGTGCAGTGGAGGTGGCTTGAATATTTTCAGCAGGGTAGTTGATACCGCCGCAATATGAAAGTCTGACAGAAGCACCGTTATCAACTAATTTCTGAATACCGCTGTAATCCTTAATTATGAGATTAAGTGCATCAGCACGGCAACCGTCATAACCTATAATAATAGCTTTCTTTTCTGTTTTGCCTTCAGGAAGTGCGGAATTGAAATGGTCGCTGATTATATTATAAAGATCCGTCTGCGGATTAGCTGTTTCAATTGTATTTTCAAATGCAATTTGTTCTATATTGGTACGATAGCTTTCCTCAGTGTCTTTATTATCAGACTTGTATAAACCGCAAAGAGCTGGGATAATTAAAAATATACTGATGATTTTATTTAACATTCTAAATGCCTCCTAAAAAAATTAAGGAAGAACAACCGTGTTAAATTGTTCTTCCTTTGAGAAATTTATTATTAAAGTTTTTCTGCGATTTCCTTAGTATCTCTTGCAATCATAAGCTCTTCGTTAGTGGGGATAACGTAGACCTTAACCTTTGAATCGGGACCTGAAAGCTCACCGCCCTTGCCTTTGATAGCCTTAGTATTTTCTTCAGCGTTAAATGTTACACCGATATAACCGAAGCTCTCGCAAATGTTCTGGCGAAGGGGCTGTGAATTCTCACCAATACCGCCTGTAAATACAATAGCATCAACACCCTGCATTGCAGCGATGTACTGGCCAATGTATTTTCTGATCTGATACCAGAGCATCTTCTTAGCAAGCTCAGCTCTTTCATCGCCTTCGGCAGCAGCCTTGAGGATATCTCTGTCATCGCTGTATTTACCCGAAATACCGAGTACACCGGACTTCTTATTGAGAATATTGCTTGTTTCTGCAGGAGTCCAGCCCTCTTTTTCCTGAAGGAATGTAACGACTGAGGGGTCAAGGTTACCTGAACGTGTACCCATAATGAAACCGTCAAGGGGAGTGAGACCCATTGATGTATCAATTACCTTGCCGCCCTTGACAGCAGTGATTGATGAGCCGTTGCCGAGGTGACAGGTGATAATCTTAAGGTCTTTGATATCCTTACCCATAATCTTTGCACACTCAGCACTGACATATCGGTGAGATGTGCCGTGGAAACCGTAGCGGCGAACCTTGTATTTTTCATAATACTCATAAGGAATACCGAACATATATGCTTCTTCGGGCATTGTTGAATGGAATGCGTTGTCGAAAACGACAACTTCGGGAACGTCCTTGCCGAAGACATCCATACAAGCGTTGATACCCTGGATGTGTGCAGGATTGTGAAGGGGAGCGAGGTCGCAAAGACTCTTGATGCCTTCAATAACTTCGTCAGTTACAAGTGTGCTCTCCTTGAAAATTGATCCGCCCTGAACAACTCTGTGACCGATAGCTGAAATCTCATCAAGTGAATCAATAACCTTTGTTTCGCCGGAAATAAGCGCCTCTTTAACAACCTGAAAAGCAGCTGTATGATCAGGCATTGCTACTTCCTTCTCAAATTTACCTTTTTCAGTTTTGATGTCGAATTCGCCCATCTCAGCGCCGACTCTGCCACAAGTACCCTTAGCAATTACAACTTCACCGTTCATATCGATGAGCTGGAATTTAAGTGAAGAGCTACCTGCGTTGATAACAAGTATTTTCATTTGAATTTCCTCCGATATATATGAATTTATATTTTATCTTACTTCATCAAGAAGTGCATAGAATGCTGTTGCAAATGCAGAACCTGCAGCAGGACCGGCAGTAACAATTTCCTCATTTTCAACAAGGAATGAACGCCAGCTGTTATCAGTAAGCTGATAACCTACCTGGTCATTTGAAATGCCGAATACAACAAGTGTTCTGTCACCGACATTATCGCAGATCGGCTCGAAATCCCATTCTTCGCCGTTCCATGCTTCTTCAGCTGTTGTTGCACCGCCGTAAGCAATTTCGGGAGCAAGCTCACCGCCGCTGAAAACAACTGCAATCTCCTTACCAAGCTCCATATAACCGCATTCAGTAACAATGCTGTATTTCATAAAGCCGGACTTAACAACTGTATTTGTAAGCAGACCACCCTTGGCAGCAAGCTGAAGAATGCTGTTGTCAACAGGGCATGTATAGGTTTTTGTAGCATAGTTGAGGATGGGATCAAGCTTGATGCTGTCTTCAATAGAGCAGGTGAGTTCACCGAGCTTTGAACCGTAAGCAGCCATACGAGCATAGCCTTCGTCATACTCATTGACAAGTGCTTCATCAACAACGAGGTTATCGCCGTATTCTGAAGAAATAGCAAGCTCTGCACCCTGAATCATAATGAAGTTAGCATTTGCTTTTTCGTTGATGTATTTTTCAAAATAGTAAGGATAGTCACCGCTTACAGTTGTACCGCCTGCACCGAGACCTACACAGTGGATACCTGCATTGACAAGCCATGTTTCTTTGCCACCGTCAGCAGGCACAAAGCGGAAACGATTGATATTGGGATCAATGACCTGAGGATCACGCTTATCGCGGATGTATTCTGATGCATCGACAGCTCCATAGTAGAGGTCACCCTCTTCCATTGATTCAACAGCTGTCTTGACAGTGTCGGTTACCTTTTCGTAAAGGTTTGCCATAAATTCGTCGTTAAGACCGCTGGGGTTTTTAATGCCGAGAATATTTCTTATAGGGCTGAGGAAGAGAGCTGCTACGATATCACCGTTGAGGCCGAGTGTATCTACACAGCTGTGCTGGTGAAGACAGGAAATATTAATGCTTGTAATGTTCTTTTCTTCTGAATATTCTGCAAGCATATCTCTGATTTTATTAACTTCAGAGCCTGCGAGACCAAAAGCATCTAGAGAAACAAAAACCGTGATGCCTCTACCGTCGGAGATAGCCATTGTTCTTACACGCTGATCGTCCCATACTTCAGTAGCGAGCTTTTTGCTGACTGAAAGACTGCCGCCGACATAGCATTCAAGCTCTTTGCCTGTCTGAAGTGTATCGCTGGCATAGCCGACATACCATGAATCGCCCTGAGCTTCGTCAGCAAACTCTGTAGCTCTGTCATAAAGCTGAGTTTGTTCGAAATATTTGTTTTCGGATATCCATGAGTTGGGAGCTTTGATAAGTGAGGAAATAATTCCAACGAGACCCTGGATTACTTTTTCACCAATGGTGTTGATGAAAATGTCAGATGAAGTATACTCATCTGCTGCGAGAGCCGGTACTGTTGTTGCTGAGAAAACAAGAACAACAGAAAGAAGCATTGCGATAAAACGTTTTTTCATAGGTTTATACCATCCTTTCTTAATAATAAATATTAACATATTTTGTAATCAAATGCAACAAATAAATATATTATATTAAATAAAAAAACTGCCTTTCGAAGCGAAAGACAGTTAAAATTTGTTTAATATTTTTCCATACTGTTGACGTCGAGCACAAAAACTGTTGCACCGCCGACTTTTACCTCAGTAGGAAGGGAATTATTATTAAGACCCGCACCGAAAGAGGCGGTTGAAGGATTGGTAGCAGTACGTGTCTGAGAATACTTTTTGATAATCTCTTTTACTCTCGGGATATCGGAATCTTCAGCACCGATAAGGAAGGTTGTGTTACCAACCATAAGGAATCCGCCTGTAGTCGAAAGTTTCGTTACAATAAAATTCTCACTTGTAAGAGCTGATGAAACAACAGCACTATCGTCATTGTTAACTATTGCAATAAGTAATTTCATAATTAATCTCCTTAATTTTATTAAACATCGGGAAGTATAAGTTTAATACTTCGTTTATCAAGTGCATAAAGGTCAGGGATTTCATACCTGTTGTCGTTACCGTCTTTTATTAATATTCGGCCGTCGTACAGAATTTTTATACTCTGATAACTGTTTATAATTTCAAAAGTGAATTCGCCTCTGTCTGTGTCGACAGTCCACATCCATATTTCAAATTTTTCAGTACGTTTGATAAGGCGTGTAATTTTTGGAATCATATATCTTTCATTCAGGCAACTGAGCAGAGCTTCTTTTGATTCCGGCATAAGTTTATCGATATCACGTATAATCATCTGTTCGTTGCCTTCTTCGTCAAGCAGAGAGATATATTTCATCAAACCGCTGACAGGGAAAAGGCGGTGCGGTTCAAGCATAGTAAATTTTTCACCGGTATAAAGCTCGACATCGATATAAATCTTATCGTTAACTGTGAGCCTAACAGCGTTTTCATCAACAAAATTTCTCGGCATTGTAACGCACCTCCTTATTCAAAGTTTTCAGCCTGTTTATCAGCGGCAACTTTTTCGGACATTGACTGAATCTGAATTAATTTATAGTACTTGCCTTTAAGTGCCATAAGTTCATCGTGAGAGCCGTTTTCTATAATTCTGCCTTTATCAACGACAAGTATTCTGTTAGCTTTACGAAGAGTAGATAGTCTGTGTGCGATCATAAATGTTGTTCTGCCGCGGATAACCCTATCTATAGCATCCTGAATGAGCTTTTCGGTTTCTGAGTCGACTGCAGAAGTAGCTTCGTCAAAAATCATAAGATTCGGGTTTTTCAGAACAGCTCTGGCTATTGAAAGTCTTTGCTTTTCGCCGCCGGAAAGACCGACACCGCGCTCACCGAGTGTAGTATCGTATGCGTCAGGCAGACGTGAAATAAAGGTGTGAGCATTTGCAATATCTGCTGCATTTATTACCTGGTCAACGTGTGCACCCGGTAATGAATATGCGATATTATTGAAAATTGTATCACGGAACATAAGGGGTTCCTGCTGATCAAATCCGATTTTTGTACGGAAGAAATCCATATCTATATCTTTAATATTGATATCATCTACAAAAATCTCACCTTCATAATCATCATAAAATCTCATAAGGAGATTGATAATTGTAGATTTACCTGAGCCGGTTGTTCCGACAATACCTACAGTTTCACCGGGCTGAATAACAAAGCTGACGTCGTTGAGTATTTTTTTTGAACGGTCAAATGAAAAATTAACATTTCTGAATTCGATTTTACCTTCAAAGAATTTGGGAGAGTTGCCTTCACCGAAATTGTGCTCAGGTTCAGCGTTGATGATATCAAGAATTTTTTCTGTTGAAGCCAGTGCATTCTGATAGCTGTCACTGAGGCTTGCAAAGAAGTTGACAGGTGTATAGAACATACTTGCGTAAGAAATAAATGAAACAAGTACACCAAGAGTAAGATCTGTACTGTCGTTTATAACATAGCTACCGCCGACAAACCAGATTACAAGAGATCCGCAGGTGACAAAAAATGTGATAGCATTGGGAAATATGCTCGAAATTTTTGCTGTTGTTTTGTCTTCTCGCATCCAATCATCAACGTATTTATTGAATTTATTGATTGCATTGTTTTCGTTTGTGAATGATTTTATTACCTTGATGCTAGGAATAGTATCAGAAAGTATTGTTGAAATTGAACTCATTCTTCTCCAAAGTCTTCTGTACATCGGACCGAGTTTACGACCGAAAAATCTGCTGAGTATAGCAACAATCGGTACAGGTATCAATGAAAACAGAGCGAGCTTCCAGTTCATTACAACCATTATAACGATGATACCTATCATCATAAACAGCTGTACAACGGCTTCCTGTGTGATTCTTAGCATAAAGTTCTGAAGCTGAGTGGTATCGCTGTTGATACGGTTGATAATTGAACCGGTTGAAGTTTTATCGTAAAACTTCATCGGGAGATATTGAGCTTTTGCATAAATATCTTTCTTTAAATCTGCAATGATTTTGTCACCAGCAAGTCTGAGTAAATATGCACGTAAAGCACCAAGGCTGTACTGAAGCAGATATACACCAAGCAATGCAGCGATGGTGTATATCAAAAACTGCATATTTTTTTGCGGTATGATATCGTCAACCATCATTTTTGTGATATACGGCGGCACGAGAGCCATTGCAGTTGTAATGACCGATAGAATGATACTTATAATAAGCATTCTGATATGCGGTTTTACATAACCGTATAAAATATTAACTATTTTACTTTTGCCTTTACAGTTCAGACAGTCAGCATTCGGAGAAGCAAGTTTACGACCGCATTTAGGACAGAAGCATCGAAGATTATTGTATGTAATCTTTACAACTTCTATTTGTTCATCAATATCGTCACCGTCTTTAACGTGCCTGATAAAATCACCGACAGCATCGCACAGGTCTGTAGCTGAATAAGTAAATCTGATAAGATCCACAGTTTTGCCGTTGTTCGTTTTTGCACGGAACATTGCGTTACCGTACATTCTTTTTACTTCAGCTTTTTCTATGTCCTCGAACAGAATCATAATACCGCCGTTTTCATGCAAAGGGTCAACCGCTATAAGTCGGTCGGCACATACAAGCAGTAAGGATTCACCATATTTGCCGTCAAGCTTAAGGTCACCCACAACTGACATAAGAGGTGTTGCACCGCAAAGTAATTCGTTTGCACGCTGTTCGAAAGCGGATGGAATTGGTTTGTTGGTTAACAAGGTTTTAACTTCCGTTTTAATCACCTCATTTATTTGTTCTTTTGCTGTTATTTTTACAGTATTTTTTTAAAATGTCAATCCTTTTTACAATAAAATTTTAAAAAATAAAACCGCCGGAAAACCGACGGTTTTAATGAATTAATCATGGTTATTTGAAATGTTTTCGTTTGCGTTATCAACTGTTTCCTGCATAAGCTTACGACGTTCGTAAAGCTCACGGTACATTCTATCTTTCTTCTCACCCTGAAGGTCATAGAAGAGCTGAGGAACAACGCTGAGAATACCTGTAATAACAGGAAGGAGAGTACACATCCAGAAGAGTGCATGACGAGCTCTCTGAGTCTGATTACCGACAGAAGCGTTGGGATCATAACCGAACTGTTTGAAGAGAAGGGGCTGAATTGCACCCTTAGCTGTGTTAACCATCTTGGTAACAAGACCCTTGGCAACACCTGTCATACCTTCAGTTCTGAAGCCGTTCTTCCACTCACCGTAGTCGATAGCTTCGTTTCTCATCTCTTCAGGAATAACCTTACGGATACCCCAGAAGAACATCCATATTGTTTCACGAAGCATAAATGCGGGAATCATAACAGCAAGGTTCTCGTAACCCTTCTTACCCTTGATGTTGATAAGTTCACCTGCACCGTAAACACCGAGCATCAGGACGCTGTCAACATGGGAGCCGGCAATCCAAAGTGCTTTGGTTGAGAATTTCTTACGTGCCCACGGAACGTAGGAGTATGAGAGGGGAGAGACAACAGCACCGGGAATACCGACGACTGTTGACATTGAAGCGAAGTTAAGAACGTTGATGTAATAAAGGTTTGTGCCGGAGTTGAGGCTGAAAGCACCGAGGAACTCGGAAAGAGTGATAAGAAGGAGCGGCTTGTTGGTAACAACCGACTTAATACCGCCGAATACGCTGGGACGGTCGATAGTCTGCATAACTCTTTCTTTTGCAACGAATGCATAGAACAGAGCGAACAGACCGGAAACAACGGCTGTGATAACGCCGCCGAGAACAAACATCTTGTTGTAACCGGACTGGTATAAAATATTGTTTGTAAGCTCGAGCTCCTGGTTTTTGGGGCTGTTGATGTAAATATCGATAAGCAGACCCATAAGGATTTCGGGAGCTTTCTCAATGAAACCGGAAAGA